>ASZI01000001.1 GCA_000416315.1 Osedax symbiont Rs2
AAAGAAAAAATTTGAGGATCTTATAAATGGCAGTAAAAATGATTTACGGATTGTTTCTAAAAGTAGTAAAATTTTCAAAAAAAATACAATTATTGTCAGTCAGTTTATAGATAGTATAGAAGAGTTGATAACTGTTAAAACAGGGTTGCATAGTAAGCTTCAAAAAATTAAACAGTTGGACATATCCTTTGAGGTAAAGAAAGACTTTGATTTACTTTGGAAAAAGTTTTTGGAATTAAAAAAAGCACTTGCTCAAGAGTCAAAAAATGGTATCTCTATAAATGCTTACTTAGAATATTTAGATGATCTTACTTTTATTGCTAAAATTTTTACTGAAAATTCGAGTCAATTTAAAATAATTACTAAAAAACAATCCCGTATACCTCCTCCTCCAAGCAATAATATAGTCGACTATTTAAATACTGGTAGGAATTTTTCTATATTAGGGGAGGCCGGTTCTGGAAAATCGACCAATTTACATTACTATGCAAATATTTTAATAGGTACGGAACTCTAAAAATTAGTTATCCCTGCCACTTTAAGTGAGATTGGCAGTTTCTGTACGGAGTCAGTAACAGTTGGTACTGAAAGGCTTATAGTAGGCATACATAAATATCTATTAAGTTGCGATTTGACAATAGGAATTGATGAACTCAAGTCGCATTTGAAGAATGGTAACTGTGTACTCATATTAGACAGCATTGACGAAGCTATATCTTCTTATAGTTGGATTATTGATGATTTGATTGAAATTAGTAATAAATATGTTAAAACACAGATAATTACTTCTTCTAGATTTTCAATTAGTAAAGCTATAGAAATACCTTTCGCACATATTAGTTTAGAACCATTTAATAAAGCCCAGAAACTTGAGTTTTTCAATAAATGGTTTATGGGTAAAGAATCATATGCTAAGAAAATCGAAGAACATTTATGTAACTGGAAAGAGCTTGATAAAGTTGTAAGTAACCCTCTATCTGCAACTATTTTATGTGTTTTATGTTCTAACGAGGTGCCTTTACCAAAAACGGAATCAAATCTATATAAAAGTCGATTTGATCTTTTATCTGGTGAGTTAGATAAGTATAAACAAATTAAACGATTGAAAACACCCGGCAACGTATTGCTTCCTTATATAACATCTTTTTCTTTCCATCTTCATTCAAATAAAAGAAAATCTTTTTCTTTAGATGATCTACGAAATTTTATAGACAATAATTCAGGTGAAACTCTAGACGATAAGGTAGAAATTATAGTTCAAGATTTATTGTCCTCAGAAATAATTTGTTTAAGTGGTATTGGGGAATACGACTTTGGTCATTTTAAATTTCAAGAATATTTAGTTTCTGTTGAGATTTCTCACAGGAGGGATTTCTCTGCGAGGAAGGAAATATATGATCCATGGTGGGATGAAGTCTTTATACTTTATTCCCAACACTCAAGTGGCATAAAGTGGTTATTTGAAAAGGCTGCTTTGGAAGCTGATTTCAATCAGATAAATAAGAAATTAAGGAAAATGATTTCATTAAGACCAGAAAGTGAACGTGGTAATTTGTACTCATTTCTAACATCCGTTTTGAATGCTAATAATAGTGAATCATGGGGAGACCAGGAATTAGAAGAATATTATATGGATGGTACCTTAGACAGAGAAGGTCCTCTTTATTGAGGCCTTCATTAACTAGGTTCGATCCTTCTTCAAAGTTTCTAATTTAGATGGTTGGGTAGTAGAAGGCTTTAATTCTAAATGAAGATCAGCTGTATTCGTTAGATTAAGTACTTTGTTATCTTGAATGGTTTTTTCCGAACCCAATATGACACTGACAGCTTTGTCTAGTGAATCCACGGCTTGTGGGGTTGCAGCTATGCCACTTAATATAGTTGAAACAATAACTATTCCACCTATTATTTTTCTCCAACCGGGTTTCTGTTTAGCTATTTCTGTTATTACAGTGTTCAAATATACCTGTAACATTTTTTTGGTTTCTTCCGGAATTTTATTTGAAGTTTTTATCATTACTTCAGCTTCTTTTACAAAATTGTTAACTTGTTCTATATCGATATTGGTTGGTTTGAAATATTCAATATCAATTTCCTCTTCCGTTTTTATATCATCGCTAATTACCATTAGTACCGTTTTGATTTCTGAAATAACTGATAATAATACTTCAACAGAAGTGGTGTCACTTGCGAATAAATCACTAGATGACTTACGACGAAATAACATGTTAACTATAGGAAGAAAAAATCCATTTATATTAAAATTTGGTCGTTGAGTTTCAGCTATTTTCAATTTAACTAGAAATCTATTAATTAAGTCTGTTACGCCTGTTGTATGAAGCTTTTTATTGAGACTATTGTGTTTGTTCATATCTACCAATAAAATTATCTTTAAACATGAATCCAATTCTATAGGAAAAGATTCAAAGCTTGGCAGGTAATCGGCTAGGTTTAGCCATTTTGATATTCTTCTTAGTCCATAGGATTTTAACTCATCTTCGTGTGCGGCGATAAGTAAAAAGGTTTCCTCAATTTTGCACAGTGTTTTATGTAAATTATGTAATTTATGTAATTTATACTGCATTTGTTTGGTATTCCTATCTGCTACTGACCTGATTCCTTTGATGTTAAAGGTAAAATTATCAAACCTCAATAGAGGAGGGGGTTAGGTAGAATCTATTTTTAACTCAAAGTTGTACTGTTGTTATAGATGCTTACTTGTATAAATGTTCACTAGAACTATTTCCCCAACGAAACCTTTTGTGGTCAGCCTGTGATTAATGCTTTCAATCCCCCACTTTTGCACAATAATTTGTTCCTTAAAGCCCGTGAGTAAAACCGGCATTTCTGGTTGTGCTTCTGGATTACCTACAGCGAACTCCATACTAAAACGGGCCTGATGCCGATTGATTTTTTTCCATTCTGATCTGACAGCTTCTATAGCCTGTTGCTCACTGGGGTAGGTGTTCCGCAGTACCTTTGGATTTTCATCAGTACCGGCCAGTACTGTATTGCGCTTGGCATATTTCTTATCATTCCAGTAACTCTGTACCCCTGTATATTCACCTTCTCTGTCTTGGGTTTGATAGATGTAGCTGAAGGTTTCAGATTTATCGATGGTTAGTGTGGGTAGTGGTCTGCCGCTGACTGTGGTGGCGTTGCCAATTTCTGTAAAAAGTAAGTTGCCGTCTTTGATGCTGGTTAATGCATCGTAGCGTTTTGCCAGGCGATTTAAGAATGATATGTCGCTCTCATCAGTCTGATCGATGTGGTCTATCAATTTAGTCGCCAATGTCGGGCTGATTCTGTCAGTGAGTTTATGGCGAGCGGCAATAGTTTTAAGTAAGTCACCCAGGGTGATTTCATGCCAGCTCTGTTCGCGTTTTACTTTTAGTGGGCCTTTAAAGTCTGCGCTGCGGGCGGTGATTTGCAGTGTATCTATGCTGCTTTGATTGCTGTAGCTGATCTCATCAACAACAAACGAGCCCTTGTAAGTCAGGTTGGAATTATCTGGCCCCGATTGTTTAAAGCCCAGCCATACTTTGATTATGGCTTTTTTTTCTGGCAAGGGTAGTAAGCCATCACTGTCATCAAGGCTGATGTCCAACTGATCGGCTTTGTTGCCGCGCTCATCTCGCAAGGTAAGTGATATTAGCCGGCCCTGGAATAAGTCGGTGACGTTTTTATCATTGATCAGAATACGGTATTCGGGAATATGATGTGACATGCTGGGCCTACAGTAAGATAGGTGGAGTTAGGCTAGGATACTTAATACATTGTTGATCAGACTGACCTGGCTTATTTGTCTGTCATCCACTTTGGTTAATTCAATACTAAACTCGATGCGCCTGGCATCACCGTTGGGGTAGAACAATGTTCTGCTATCGGTAATTTGTTTAATAATCCATAGGCCGTGCACAAAACCTTTACCATCAACCATTACATAGGGCTCACCGGTATTGGCCATAGCCCGTAATGTATCTAAAGAGAGCTTATCCCCAGCCAATTCAGGTGCCTGCCAGCCGCTGATCGTTTTTCGGTCTTCACCTGGGCCTAGATACTGATAACTTGGACTGTTACCAATACGGTTCTGGCTGTTGTGGCGCCAGCTGGTTGTTCTCTGCAGATCCTGATAGCTCAAGGTATTGATGGAGAATACAAACAGGCCGAGGGTCATTAACATGGTTTTACCTAGTTAAAAAGTTAATCTAAATCATTGAATGATGAGCGGGCGCGGGTGCGTTGCTGTTGCTCACGCTTGTTTATTTCTATGGCAATAAAACGCGCCAGTGCTTGTTCATCCATACCTGGAGCCGCGTGAATTTCAAGCTTTTGAATAACGACACCGCCACCTGTAGATGCAGCAGATTGCATACTTAACGGTGCTCTGTTGTCGAGGGCGACTGCAGGCATGGCCGTCATGCCGATGGCTAATCCTGCACCGGCTTGCTTCAGACGTTTACTGATATTGGTAATAGGGCTTAAGGTATTTTTATTATTGTCTAAGCCTTTCTCCAAACCGTGCATGACGCTTTGGCCATGTTTAATAAATACTTTACTGGGTGAGTTGATATCTAGTTTGTCTTTAAACCAGCCACTGATGTTATCGCCTACCCCCAAAATACTGTTTCTCAATGCAGCGGCTTTGTTGGTGATACCACTGATTAACCCATCAATTAGCATGCCGCCAAAATCACTGAATTTTTTTGGTAATTCTATGCCAAGATCGTTAAGCGCTTTGCTAATGCCTGCATAGATGACACCAAAGGGCGACCAGTTAAGCAATTTAGCACTGATATCAAGCAGTGCTCCACCAAAAGTACCGCCGACACCCTTCCACCATGATTTCAAATAAACCTTGAAAGCATTGAAATGTGACTTAGTAGCATTCCACGTTTTTCCCCACCAGGCCGCTATGCCATCCCAGTTGTTGTAAATTAAATAGGCGCCATAAGCGATGGCTGAGATAATTGCAATAATAGGATTGGCCAGCAAAATTCTGCCCAAAGCCAGAAAAGCTTTTCCTAGAAAGGGCAGGGCGACTCTGCCCAGCCACATTAAACCACTGCCCAGTTTGCTAAATAGTCCGCCTACTTTTAATCCACTCAGACCAACAGCCATTAAGCCGAAGCGCAATAAGGCAAAGGGCATCAGTAATGCGCTTAGCACTAAAGCGATGGCACCAAAGCCCAACAATAGGGCGCCGGCCACAGTGACAACTTTGGCGATGGTTGCCGCGAGTTCTGGATTTTCTCTGATCCAGTCACCTATGCCCCGGGTGATACCGGTGATGTTCTTAAACAGTTCGCGCAGTGATCCATCGTTAAGCTGAGTGATTTCAATGGCCACATCTTGAATGCTGCTAATCAACTCTTTTAAATCCCCAGCAGCATTGTCATTCATCACATCTGCTATTTTTTGGGATGCACCAATATCTTCTTTAATTTGTTTATGCAGGTCTTGTAGTTCTCCGGCACCTGCTTTTTTTGTCAGTATCATTAAAGCTGAGACAGCTTCTAAACCCGCTATCTTGGTGTACGCCGCCTGTCTTTGGGTGTCGCCCATATTGGATGTGGCTTTGTCCAAATCGGCAAGGATATCTTGGATAGGCCTTAGATTCCCGAGGGTATCTGCGGTTTCAATATTTAAGCCGGCTAAAGCTTTGCGAGCCATTTTTGGACCCGATGCTAAGCGATTGAAAATCGCTTTTAAACCAGTACCAGCCATGCTTGATTGGATTCCGCTACTGCCTAATTGAGCTGACATTGCTGCGGCCATTTCTAAACTGATACCTAGCCCCTCTGCAACAGGCGCAACGTATTTCATGGTTTCGCCTAACATTACTAAATCTGTATTACCTTTAGTAAATGCAGAAGTAAGGACATCACCCACGCGACCCATTTGACTGGCGTCCAAGTTGAATCCTGAGAGGATATTGGAACCAATATCTGCAGCAGTGGCAATTTCAACACCCGCTGCAGCGGCGGTGGTGAGTATGCCTGGCATTGCCTTTTTTATTGCGTTTGGACTAAAACCAGCCATTGCCAAAAAGCTTTGACCGCTAGCCGCCTGAGTGGCAGAAAATATAGTAGTTGCACCTAGCTCACGGGCTTGTGTTCTAAGCTCAGCAAGCTCTGCTGATGTTTTATCTAAACGAGTCAATGCCTGCACTTTACTCATAGTCGCATCAAAATCCATGCCGACACTGGCAGTTTTTGCGACGGCCAATAAAGTAGCGGTACCTGCTGCAGTGGAAGCCATACCGGCACCGGCCATTGATCCGGCCATGCCTCGGGTACTGCGGTAAGCATCTCGGGCAGTATTTAAGCGTTCTTGTTTTCGCCTGGTTGCATCTAGTTGTCGTTGATGGCCTTCTAATGCGCGGTTACTCTGTCCAATACGGAGGGTCAACTCGCGTTGATTGTCACTCAGGTTTTCAGTGCTAATACCTGCCCTTGATAACTCTTCGCGGGTTTCTCTTAAAGTTTGCAAATGGTTTATGTGCTGCTGGCGTAATCTTTTAGTGGCTTCAGTAGCCTTATCAAATTTACGGATCAGGGCTTTGGTAGGGGTGATCGTTTCTTTTAACTGACGCTTGAGCTGATTGCTGCGCTCTGTGGCTGCGGCAAATTCACCGCGTACATTCTTACTGGCTTTTTGTAGGGCTCTAAAACTAGTCAGGTCATTTTGCTGTCCTTGTAGCTGTTTGAGCTGTTGGCGAGTAGCCTTTAATTGCTGTGCTGTTTTGCCACTGGCTTTGTTAATACTGCGTAGTGGGCCACTGGCCTTATCTATGGTGCTTAAAATCACATCTAAAGATAAGGCTTGGCTCATGCTGTACTACTCCGGTTGGTGACGTTGGCGCGCTTGTTCTCGCCATTGATTGAGTTCGGCTAAACTCATGTTGTCCATTTCAGAAATTGAAAGATGCAGAACCATGGCAATATCTGCCATGGAAGACTCTACGCGATCAGGGAGTCTGGTTTCTCCGGTGGTGCCAAAAAAGCGATCACCTTAGTGCTTAATTGAACTAAATCTGCTGGATGTAGATTATCGATTTCAACCCCAGTGATTGCAGGTGCAGTGATGCGAGGCAGTAATTCTTTAAGAGCGTCAACTTGTACGTTCAATAAATCGGCTAAGGATAAACCGCGTAATTCACCTGCCCTGGGTGTGCGTACTTGTATTTCATCAATGCAGGTATTCCCCCGCTTAATTTGTTCGTGCAGTATCACTGTTTGACGATCTTTGTTATCACTAAAGGTGACTGTTTGTTCGGTTTCAGGTTTTTTAGCTTTCATGTTATTGCGTCCCGTTTGCTGGTTGAAATTGAAGGTTAAGCGCTATTAGATGCCAAGCGCTGTGCGATGCTCTGCCAGGCGGTCAACACCGTCGACAATCTCAATCATGTTGATGATGTCGATTTCTATGATGGTTTCGTTATCAACCACCAATTTGTAATAGCTCAACTCACTAGTCACTTTTTGATCAGATGCTTCACCTTGTTTAGCGCCACCCAAATCAATACTGCTGTGTCTGCCACGTACAATGATTTCAACGGCACTGGTATTGCTGCCATCATCGCGCTGGTAAGATCCTGCAAAGCGTAGATTTACGCCGTCATGCTGGGTGATACCAAACTGTTTAATGGCGTCTACCATCAGGCCACCACAGACCCATTCAAGGGTTAATGCTTCCATTCCCTGATCGGTTTTAATCGGTGCATTCATGCCGCCACCTTGCCAATCTTCCATCTTGCGGGTGAGGGTAGGTAAGGTGACTTCAGAAACTTGCCCAAGATAGGATAGGCCAGCATTGAACAAGTTTAAAAATTTTAATTTACGGGGCAGCATGAGAAATCTCCTGGGTTTTTAAAGGCAAAGTTGCTGGCTGTGTGCTGTGAATTGAATAGTTAAGGGCTGTTTAAGCCGCTATATTGCTGGCTAACTCGACCAGATAGCGGTCAGTGATACGCTGTTTAAACATCAGGTTTTCTAGCGGTGGCACTGGGGTGTAGTCGTAATCTATATACAACTTGCCAGCTTTTAAGGTGTCTTTGGTATTAGCGTCAGGGTCAAACCAGGCGCTGCCATCAATGATGTAACCGTTGCTTTTCAGATCACTAAATTTTGCATTGATGCCGGCAATAATGTCTTTGATCAGGCTGGCATGCATTGGCTTATCCACAGCCCAAAGATGTGCATCTGCAATGGTATCCATCAACACTTGTGCTGTTCGTACATAGTTTTCAAAGGCAAACAGTGGATCACTGGCGCAGGTACGGTTGCCCCAGAAGCGGAAGCCATCTTTGTTGATCAATGCAGTGACTTCGTTTTGGTTCAAATAGCCAGCATCTGTATTCGGGTCTTGCAGATCCCAGAAAACATCGCGGTTTAAACCGGTAACGCCATTAACAGCCACGTTAGATAAGGTTTTATGCCAGCCAATATCGTTATCAATCTTGGCGCGTAGTCCCAGGGCACGAGCAACGGCGCTGAAAGTAGTGGTTGAGCTAGTGACAGTATCCCAACCGGTAAACTCGGGCCATATCACCATGATTTCACGCTGGCCAAAGTTAGCCCGATAGACAACGGCGTCTTCTTTAGTTTTGGCTCCCCAGGCAGAAGCATAAACAAAGCCACGCAGCTTTTGCGCTATGCCAACTAACTCTGCGGCCACAGCTGGCGTGTCTAAATCGGGTGCACCAATAATGCGGGGTTTAACGTTGAATTGGCCCTGGGCGGCAAGTAGTGCCTGCATACCCAACATTTTTCCTTCGCTGTTTACACTGCCAATCACATTAGTGGTGGTAGCCGCTTCGTCAATACCTTCAGCCACACGTACCACTACGCACACGGCATTGGTTTGATCGGCAATAGCATCTAAGGTTTTGGCCAAAGTACCCGTAGTACCGGCTTTGCCTTGAGCCTCACGAACGCTGATCACAAGTTTAGGTGTATCCAAGGGGAAATAATCGGCATCGGCATCATCGGCAGTACAAACAATGCCGATAACCGCAGTAGAAATAGTGCGAATGGAACGGGTACCCTCGCTGATCTCGATGACTCGTGAACCGTGGTGAAAATCGGCTGGCATGGTAAATCTCCTGGCGTTGACAAATAGCTAATTAGCTTTATACATTGCAAGGAGTTTGCCGCGCGCGCGTGGGAATAAGTAGCGGCGGCTTATGTAGGGACGAGTGTTACAAGTGTTTAGAAGTCTTGGGGGCCAAACTTGTCTACGGCGTAGGTATAAACGGCATGTAATGGCCATTTTACTTCTTGTAGGTGTTCGCTCCAAATTTCGGTTACTTGTTCTTGAGTAAAAGGCAGTATCTTGCGAAATTGACAGAGTACATCATGGACTAAGCTAGGGTGATAAATCCAGGGCACACCATGACGCAGCGCACCATCAGGAGTACCGATAGTAAACAGGCCAAAAGGTTGCCACTTGGGTGTGCAACCATCCCAGGAATACTCTGCTGATATGGTTAACTTACCTCCTTTAATTATCAGCCACTTAACATCTTCGCGCTCAAAATCAACATTGTTAAAGTGACGATGTCTGAATTCAAAAGGCTTTTTCAACGTATAAAGATAAGTATTCATTAGGTTATGAGCTCGGTCAGTTGTTGGTTGGCTTCAGTTTTTAGTGTGGTTAATAAAGCATCAATCTGATCAATATCCGTAGTGGCATTAATAGCAGATACAGCACCTGATGTCATCCCATCGATCACTGAGGTTGCCTGGGCAAACCTGGCAGCTTTATCGACTTGGATCTGCGCCAGCACAGTAGCGGTTTCACCTTTCCCTCTGTGCAAAGCTTCGCTATCTAAAATAGCTATGTCACTTGGTCTGGGTGTGTTCTCTAAAATTCGCTCGGCTCTGCGCGATTTTTCTGGCCATGCAGCAGTCTGATAATGATCGGCATCACCGGCGATAGTTTTACGGCATTGTGTGGCAAAACCTTGGATCTTGGCAATAGTGGCCAGCTGCGCATCTGTAAGCTGTGCTGCTGTATCCAAAAGCCATTTAGAACCATTCCAATTTTCAAACATGGCGGGGTCTAGCTTGGTTTTACCGTCCGGGATTGGGCCTAACTCGGTCAATACGCTATGTTCTTTGGTTGCTGTGTCCCAGATATCACCGAGGTTGTTTTCCAGTACTTGCCATTTGTCGGCCTTAAATACACAGACTTGGTTTAGCTTTAACGTGGGTAATGGGGCAATAGTGGAATGAGCAGGTAAGCCGGTATTGGCTTCTATCTTAAGAGTGGTGGTATTGAGGTGAAGGCCGGTTTCCCCGTCAAAATTATGAAGCTCAATATCTTGATCTGTATTCGAGAATTTAAAACTCATTATGCTGCCCTCGTTATGTACATGAATGCTACGTTGCGTGGTCGGGTTTCGATGCCACCTGTATAACTTAAATTCGCGTAAGATTTACCTGTACCCCCATAAGCCCCTTGATAGGAGTTTCTAGGGCTTGCACCTGTAGAGGACCCAATGTTGAGAATTTGGTGGGTATGCGATTTAATATCATCAGCCTGCAAAGACAATAGCGAACGCCCAGCATCCGTACCCTTGCTATTATCCCAGCCACGAATAAATTCACCGCGCAAATCTATTAAAAAATTGCTTGGATACAAGCCTGCTAATATTGGATATGTGACAGGGTTAAAAGCTTGTCCTCTATATTCAAGGCATCCAGCAGGTACCACTGCTGATGGCCACGGAATGGGCGCCCCGACTAGCATTGTGTTTAAGGCAACAACATCTTGAATCACCGCTTGTAATGCATCGTTAACAGCTTTGATTGCTTTTGAGGTAGCGGCGGTTATTTCGCTATCGCTAGCTAAACTGCTGTCTAACTGAACTAAACCTTTTAGGGACGTGCTGGCATCAGGTAACACATGAGTATGATCACTAGCAGCTTTACCATTGACTGCTTGAGACAGCAAACTCAACGCATCATTCACCAGTTTTACAGCATTTGAAGTGGCACCGGTGGTTGTACTGGCAGAATCGATAGCACTGCTCAGCGGTGATGAATTTTCGCTGGCAATACCAGCGATCGCTGCTGCTAAAGATGTTAGATTTGAATCATCAGCTGCTATGCTGCCTTCCAGCAAAACATTATCAATTTGTTGTTTGATCCATGCAGTGCGGTTGGCTAGATTTTTAGCCGATTTGTTGGATATACCTTCTGGCCCACCAATAACCACATCATCAGTCTCAATCTGATATATGCCTGCATCGTAGGTTTTTTGTTCTGCTAAGTTTGCCATGACTATGCAACTCCGTAAGTGTAGGTACCACTGTATTTAATGGCCCCGTTAAAGGTGGCTTGGGCTTCTTCAAAATGCAGTGCTTTCAGTGCACAACGAGCCGGTGCCGTGTTTTCTAACATGCGGCGAATCTGTGCGGCCTGTTGGATGGTGATCGGTTGATTTAAGTAGATGCTATAAAACGAGCCCAGCTCAACATCGCTGCCATAAAGGAAAGATCCATCATATTTAACCTGGCCCTGGTGTTTTCCTGCATCTAGCCCGGTATCAATTCGAATATTGGCAAAACCTACTGAGGCTAATACTCTGCGAATACTGGCCTTTGTGCCTTTCTCTCTGTGTATCTGGCGACTATCTCTAATAGTTTGGCGCTGATTCTCTTCTGACCAATTTTTATCCCATTCATCTACAGATAAAGACCAGGCCAGCCAGGGAAGTAAAGCAGTGGGGCAAGTATCAGGATTGTGTAATTGTTTGATGATCACAGGCAGGTTTAACGCTTGTGCAGTTACTTGTTCCAGGGCGCGTTCTAGCTTGCTGCTGTTGGGTGGCAATACTGACTTAAAAGTTGATTTAAAAGCTGACTTAGATACTGTCATCGTAAATACCCCCATCAACTAAGTTGATGCCGGTGCATATTGCCGCGCTTTGGTTATCAATAATCAGATCAGTAACAGGGATATTGATAGTTACTTTCTCAACACCGCTAACATGCAAAGCTGCAAATATTGCAGAAGTATTTATATCTCGGCCAATGCGCTGCTGGTTGTTGCAGTACTGTTCAATATTGGCCTGGGCGGTAGCTAATGAAATTTGACGGTCGGGCCCCGGGGAAAAATACAAAGTAGCATCCACTTGATATTCAACGATTGCACAAGCCTGAACATTTACCCGATCACACAAAGGTAATACATCATCTTGATTTAGAGCGTTTGCAACAGTATCTATAAGTGTCTGGTCGGCAATTCCATTATTGATGCGTGACAGTATGTAGATATCTAAAATAACAGTACCAGGTACTTTGCGAATAACAGATACATCCAATACATTGCCGTGGGCCGTACGAGCAAAATAGATATATGCGCCATTTGGTCCCGCATTAGTACGGCTCTCCTGGGCGAGCTGGGTGCGTTCACGTAAATCGTCGTCAGTTTCCAGTACCGGTAATATAGGGGGCAGGGCACCTGGATCACCGGCATCTATCACTAAGCGTTGCACACCTTCATTGGCGGCTAAGTGTTGCAGATCATCATTGCTGGCCAGTGCTAACATCACCGCTTTGGCAGAGTTATTTATCTGCTGAATCATCAGCATTTTTGTATAGGCTATGAATTCTAATTGCTTAACTAAGGGCTCGGATTCATGGTTAATAACAGTGCTAAATTCTGGAGCCAGTTCTAAAAAATGTGCCTTAGTCACCGCAAGGGTGGTTTCAAAGTCCAATTCTTCCAGGACATTGGGAACCGGTAATTTTTGTAAATGCAGGGCGTTCTGAATACTCATATTGTTACAACCTAATGCTGACGTTGTTGGGTTGATCATTAGTAGTGCCGGTGATGTCCAGCACCGCACTGCTACCCTGCCGATTAATCGACAAGGCGATTAACTTGTAGCGGGGCTCCCAGCGAATAACAGCAATGGCAATAGCGGCATACAGGCGCAGAATAGTTTTCTGGTTAAGCGGTTGATCAATTAGATCGGGCAACACACTGCCGTATTCACGGCGCATCAATCTAGTAGCTAAAGGGGTGGTTATGATGTCGGCAACTGACTGCTGTATATGCGCAAATTCGCTGTCAATTTTACGTCCAGATTTAACGTTCATTCCGCTCATCTCATCCCCCTGCAAATACATTAGTACTGCCACTGGCAACGGCGCCGCCACAACCAACAGGATCACCAACACGGCCCAGTTGTTTGCCATTGACAAACACTGTGCCGCTGCCACTTCCAAGGCTACTGCTGTGACAAAGGGGAATAGGATTGCAGTGCACTGGCCAGCTGTCGCCCTGGCGATGTACAGCAATACTGTTAACAAATACATCGGGGCTGGCTGATGAGTTACCACGCGGGGGGAAATCCGCATGGCCGGTGCAAGAATCACCTAATCTGGCTACACCGCTCATGGGTTGATATCCACGCGGGGAGCTTGAATCGTTATGTTGCCAGCAGCACTGATAGTTAAATCACCGGCGCTGTGCAGTTTTAAGGTTTTATTGCCCTGGTGATGTTCTAAATAGCTGCCATCGTCAAAAGCGATTAAATCAATGTTGGGGTCTATGCTTGGGGATTCTCGGCCATTGCTGTATAGCATGCCAATGATCATTGCCTGGGCAGGATCGCCCGCTGGACAAGTTAAAATAACCTGTGTGCCTAATCGCAAGGGACGCCAGCGTTTGTAATTGCGGCCAATGTCGGCAGGCCAATCTAGCCAGTTAGTTAATAAATTACCGCTTTTGACTTTTAATTTTCGGGCGCCATGGTCTACCACGGCAATAGTGCCGATACGAATTAGGTTTTCAATGAGTCGTGCTAAATCTGCTGTATTCATAGTGCAATTTTGCACTACGCGCGGGCGCGAAAGCTATGAAGCGTGGGTGTATAGAGGGGAGTTACAAAAATTCAGTTGAGAATTCACTATTAAAAAATACTTTCATAAAATTGTCCGCTTTTGTTTAATTAACAGATAGCAGACATTTCGCGGATTCGAATATAATATTATGAGCTGCGGGATAGGCTCCCTAAACTATTCGATCATGATTCAATAATTGGATCTGTTTCCAATAAATTGAAAGTTTTTTTAATTGGTCTTATTGAAAACTCACAGAATTCTTCTAATAATGTAGCAATATTGATCTTTGTTTCTTCAGTGTTTTTAATGAATTCTTCGAAATTAATCCACGTAACAGAGTCATGATTAATTTGTTTAACATCCCACTCTTGTGTTTTATATGTATAAAAAGCAGAGAATATAATCATTTTTGTTTGTGATATAAATGGGACGATCATACAGTTAGTATCATTCACATTAGGATACTTAGCCTTTAGTCTAATGGATAAAAATTTAAAAGGTAGCTCTACAGTAGAGTCAGCACTAATGGCTACCGAGTAACTTTCTTGAACCGTTGGCAGATCTCGGGTGTGCGTTACAGCCTGGACTGCCAATAATTTTTGCATAAAAGTTCCCGTATTAGCTTTTAGAACACTTCGAACTCGATTCTCTTTTATGATGTTAGCCATATAATCTATATTATCTTTACTGAGGGATCTCCCTATATGCTCGGTTTTCACAGGGAAAGAGGAATCAACTTCTTTAGTCATCTCAATTTCAAATAGTTCTGTTATTTCGTTCTTGAAAGGAAATATTTTAACAAGTTCAACTACGTTCTGAATACATGAGAACGCTTCTTGTTTGCTACAATAAAATTTGGCTTCTTCCTCTACTAACTGTCTGAGCGATTTATGAGAGTCTTTTGATTCTTCTACATCTCCGGCGGTTTTAGTGATTCTAGTAAGGGCATCTACAACATCTTGGCCAATAAAACCGAAAGTTTCTGTGTAGTTTCCTTGCATTACAAAGAAAGGTGTTTGTTTAGGGTTATCTGAGAATTCATCAGACAAAGAGTCCATGATATCTTTATATCGGATATCCTGCTCAGGTCGAGCAATAAATGCGTTCAAGAAACCTAGTGTAAAATCACTGATTTCTTCAGTCTGGTAAGAACTCTGATCATTTTGTGATGAATGGAAAAAGTAGCATTTGTCAAAGCCGCTTTCTGAATTTTGAAGGTATTTTCTAAGAACATCAGGGTCTTTTACATATCGTGTACCTGATTGACATGCATCTACAATCTTGATTGTTACTGAAGCAGATAAACTTTTTAATAAATTATCTAGTTCACTGTTATCTAAGGATGTCTGTCTTAATTTACTGGGCGTGTAATCGGTAAGTACATAGAAAAACTCATCATCCTGGAATAGCCCATGTCCGCTAAAATAGAAGATTACTTCATCAATTTGCTCATCTTGATACTTTTTCACAAATGCGGCTATCTTAGATTTTACACTATTACTTTCGGTATTATCGGTAATAAAAAGGATGTCATTGCATTTGTTTGTTAAGTTACACAGCTCATTTACGGCATTTGCATCTGCTTTACAACCTGGCAAATCATGTACTTTTAAGTAGCTGCTGACACCAATAATTATTCCTAAATTCATTTCGTTTACTTCCTATTTTAACGATGTCACTCAGACTCATAACAAATAATTAAGCTTTCGAAGGCCCATAACCCTCGATCATCAATATAATTTTAATCATTGATATTTAAAAACACAGATTATTACATAAATTCAATGAATTAGAGAAATTATTTTGATAAGTTACTGTAGAAAAGCATGTAAGTACTTCAGTACAAAAAAATCACAGAAATACTTATGTGAGTAATAAAATTAACAATTATGATGTGGCTATTAATGCGGGGATTTTTGAGGTCTATATTGACCGCCTTTGGCATTCATCTTCGATTAAATATCATCATACATAATGGTGTATCCCAGTGGTTCAAGTTATAAAATGTTCATTGCCGTTTACTTTTTGGATAAATGATCTAGCAATCTATCCAAAACCTGTTCTTTATCACTGTCAGTAAAACCTAATAATTCACGTTGCTTATAGCGTACTTTTCGAGAGTTTCTGTGGGCCTTATCCCTTAGCCCTTTTTGATGAACTCTGGCAACACGCGCTACACGGCCAAAGAATCCAACACTGATTTTATCTGCGCTGCTTTTTACCTTCAGATACTTGTTGCGCTTTAGTTTGATGAACATGGCTTTGCGTTTAATCTTGCCTTGCTGGGTGCGACGGGCGGCGTACTTGGTACCGTCAGGGTTTTTCTGTTGTTTGAGACGCTGTTGCTGTGATCGGCGCAGTGCGGTACCTATCTCTTTTGCCAGGTGTCTACGCTCAGCAGGGCTGATTTTCTGTAACAGTGGTTCAACCCATGTTTCTAGCCGGCTTAAATCATCCATGGTTAGTCACTAGTGCTAGACGCAACGGGGAATAGCTCTTTATAGGGATCAGGTTCTAACAGGTTGTGATCAGGTACCGGCTCAGATAAATGCTCAGTGCTGTAGCGGCCCTCGCTATCCTGGCTGACTAGCACGCATTCATTCAGTGGAAAGGAAATTTCCAGGTCAATTTTATCGTTGCTGATGATGTCAGCTTCAAATTTAATATCTTCGGTTTTTAAATCTATTTGATTGAGTCTTAACCAAGCTAACAAAGGCACTATGATGGCGTTTGGGTGCTCCGAAAAATCAGTGACTATGACTTGTAAATTGTATTGATAATTGAAGTTCAGATTAGTCTGTAGGTAAGTGCTTAACTTGCCTGCATCAATATAGATCAGCAGTGAATCTGGGTTGCGCTTTAAGTGACTTATGTTAGCCAGTAAATGCGCCCTTAGTGAAGCCGGTTTATTCACAGCGATTGTCCTGTGTAGTCACTTTGGCAATCAATGATGCTATCCACCTTGGCAGCGCATTGGGCCCAGGCGCCCTCAGTGCGTTGTAGTTTTAGTTCCAGATCGGCATTATTTAGGGGGCTGCTGGGCATCAGGCTGCAAGGGGTCATTATTGGACAAGTGTTGCTGATAAGCATCTGCACCGATGATGAGGGGGCGCTGCTGCAACCGCTGAGTAATAGCAGGCAACTGAGTATCAGCCCAACGTTTATAGTTTTTGTTTTCATTTTTTAAGTTCCTCAGTAATTGCTCACGGCTCGCCAGGCGTTGTTGAATATGGGTCTGGGTGAGGGTTAAGGATTTAAGCCGCTCTGCCTGTTGCTTGGCATTGGACTGTAAAGTAGTAATGACCTGCAGCCTGTCACTGGCAGATTTTTCGGCTTTGGCCAGGCTTTTAGTGGTTTTTAGTTGCTGCTGGTACTGCCAGTAATTAACCCCAGCTGAGAGCATCACAACCACACCCAACACCATCATTAAATATCTCATCAGGCGACCTGCTGAGTAGGTCGATAGCTGTCATGGGCGGCTTTTAACTTAGTATCGTAGCGGTTTTTTTTGTAGCCCGGGCCGTTGTAGCGTCTGGCAAACTCGGCCCAGTTTTTATCTTTAAGTGCCCGATGTAACTTTTTATCAGCCTGCACAAAGCGGGTGAATGCTTGCCAGTGGTTGCCCTCGTTAGCATGCATTAATTCAACAAATTCAAGGGCGCTTTTGTAACCTAATCCCTTCCAGTGGTAGCCCATGATTTGGAATAATCCCCAGCTGCAACTCTCCAGAGCACTCGCCTGATCAATGGTTTTAGCCAGTGACAACCGGTAGTGCTCTTTGCTGCCGCCTTTGTAGCCACCTGGTTTGCTATTAACCAGGTCAGGAAAGTTTTTGATCGTGTCACTGATGGCGATTTTTCCAATGCCGTTCTTTTGCATTTGCCGGCGCATCACATGACGTTCGTATAAGATCTTTGGCCGTCCGTCACTCAAAAAGCCTAAGCCTTTACTCTCGACCTTTTTGATAGCGTGAATACTGGCCATATCTACGCCTAAATCAGCTGCGGCCTGCTCTAGGTCGTTTTGGCTTAACCAACGGCTATCATCACTACTGAGCAACACAGCGGTGGTTTTATCTCCAACAATGCCATCTACAACTAAGTTGTTGGTGCTTTGAAAAGAAATCACAGCATTTAAAGTGGCTTCGTCAAAATAACCACTTTCAACCACTGTAAACCCAGCTAAGGTTAATCGGTGTTGTAAGACTTTAACGAGGGTGCCGCTATCACCTAAGATTAAGAGCATGATGTATTCTCCCTGGTAAACTAATTAATAGCGCTACGTTGCCACGACAATACAAAACGGCAAAAGCCAGTATGTAAATCACTGTTAACAGAGCGCTGGGTAATTGAGTGGTACGAATCAGGCCGGTTAGTATTCCCAAACCTAACGCACCGTTTAGCACTACAATAATGTAGGCAATAAATGAGTAATGGACTTTAAAAGAGGAGCTACCCCGGCGGTAAAATAACAGCCGAAAACAGGTGGCCAATAAAAAGACACTGAACAGGATATCTAATAAATTCACTTGGACTTCCCCCGTAGTAGGTTGATCAAATTCGCGCTTTGGATTTGTTCCATGCCCTTTAAAGCAATGGTGATGCAGAACAAACTTGCCACAAACCCTGCCAGTGCAGTTTCTGCAATGGGTGTGTAAGCCTGGACTACCGGCACTAACAGATAGCCCATGATTAAGCTGATCAGCAGATAGATAAAGCGGGTGAATTTACCCAGCTCTTTAGAGTGCATAACAAACAGTGTGGCGCCGGCGAAGGCACCAATTAATGCGTTACCATCAATAGCCGGTAAAAAGCTGGCCAGACCAATGCCAGTGGTAATCACTGCTGTAGCGGTTGTACTAGGTTCAGCCATTGTTCGTCTCCATTAATCCCATAACTGTAGGCTCTGTTTAACGGGTGTTGCACTGGGTATTGGTGGTAATTCTATTAAGGTGTTTTCTGCAATGATGGCGCCGAGTTCTGCCAACTGCGGGTTGGCCTGCATCACAATTTCGGTAGTTAAATGTGAGCTGCCATAGTGCCGGTAACAAATCAGATCAAGGGTGTCGCCTTGCACTGTCCGGTATTGCATCAGATCAGTTCTATGGTTGATTGCGGCTGGCCGAGAATACGGCGTATCGCCAGTATTGCCTGGCGCCGGTAATCATCAATAGTGGCTTGCATTTCTTCGGCCTTGCTAACCCCTGATCCACTGCTGTCATAATCCTGGTAGCGTTCGGTTATCTCTGCTTTAGCGAAACAGTACACCGCCCGCTGGTAGTCGTTTTCGTGGATGCTTTTACCGTCGATCTTATCTGCAGGAACATCTGCTAAAAGGGCGTAGCCATTTTCAATCTGCAGGTTCTTCCAAGTTGCAAGATCGGTATTTACTTTTCCCATCGCATCAATCAATGCCTGGCGAATCCGAGGGTTAGTAACAGCGCTATCAAGGCGCATCAGCTCGCGAAATAGCCCCGGGTCTATCTGGGTAAAAAAATCAGCATTGCCTATTACAGTGTCTTCAGTACAGGCGCCGGCGGCGATAAATCCACTCATCTAATTAACTCGCTAGTAAGTCAGACGGTGGACGTTGTGCGCAACAGTCTATAAATAGCTATTTAACACAACGTGCCGTCTGGGTGCGTGGGACGCTCGGTTAAGAGGGGTTAGCCTCTGTGTCTGTTTGATCCTGCAACTGCTTATTGATGGACTTTATATCGGTTTTCACACCGCATTTATCATTCAATGACAATGCGATTTCAAGATGATCAATTGCCAATTGCAGTTGATCATCAGCCCGGTAGCCCAGGCCTAGGGCTTTTTCTAATTTAGCTTTTACCTGGTCAGGATAATCAGCACCAGATAACAGGCTGTGTGTGGTGATTAAATCCGCCAGTGGTACGACTTGGCTGTCTGTAGATTTTAAGGCAGCTGTAGCGATTTCTTCAGCAATCACACAAGCGGTGCTGCGCTGGAATGTGTCCGGCATATCCAGATTATGTTCAAGTGCGTATGCAGCAATCTTTAGTGCGATTTCGAACAGGCCAGCATCTATGCTCCACAACATCACAGTGATTAATACTTTATCTGGCTGGCCGCTTCCCGCCTCTAATACGCCTTGAATATAGGGGGTATAGACAGGCAAAAACTCGACTTTTTTGACACACTTTTTAGTCACTGATTGAATAGATTTCAGCTCTAAAGTATGGGCATGCAGCTGCGCCATCATCAAATCATATTGATTAGCATCTGCCCTTACTGTGTCGTCTTGGCCATTGGCTGCTTGCTCAGCGGCCATGACTTTTTGAAAATGATTTTTAGCTAAACTCATAATTCGCGCCCCGTATTGCTGTTTAGGTTTAGTAGCTGTTTAAGCTGTGAATTGAATATTCTCGATCAGACAAGCCATTTGATAATCTTCGATTACATAAGCATCGTTTGACGATTCGTAGTTCTCGATGCGATCGCGTTTCGGGTTTTCTTCAATGTGGCGGCGGCGCGCGCCTTCCTGGAAGTAGATTGAAAGGTTATCTAAGCGAGTGATAAGGATTTTCCCGGGTGGGAAAAATGGCACACGTACCGCACCTAAACCGCCAACACGCTTCTGAGAGATGATCATATCTGTGGCTAGTACTTCAGATGAGGGCTGCGCCTGGTTGACCAATGGGAAGTATTTATCATGCAAAATGTCACGGCCCATGATTGCTACCAGCTCAGTATCTTCACGGAACCAAGGTTCAATCAGGTTGTTTACGGCATCCATGACAACGGCATCAAGATTTTCATAGTCGCCGTTGGCTAACACAGTGACTTTGCCAGGCGTAGCACCACCGGTTAGGACTCTGGCAGAGGCATTAGCCCGCATATGCTGTAGCCAACCTATGTTGACATCTTGCAGTAACGGGTTTGTACCTCTGTTACTGTCAGCGGCATAACTGGTACCGTTGAAAGCAATAGTGATCCGGTCTAAGGCTTGGCGCTTTAAAATCACATCGCGAACCAAGGTTTGAAAATTAGGGAATTTAGCCCACATATCCAATTTTGCATAAGTGATATGGGTATCACTGTTGTTTTTGCGGCATTGATATTCGTTCTTTTCCAGGTTAGTCGGGTCAGTCGTTTGTCGGTCTTTACTGCTGGTATCAGTGTTGCTGGCAATAGGACTGCCGATACCAAGGCCTACTTTCTGGCCGCTGGCCTCATCAACAGGGATGATGTTGATACTTTGTAGGAATGCGGATGTCTCCTGCATTCTGGTTTCAAGTGTCTGTTGTACAGTAGGCTGAACATTAAAACTTTTTGATGGATCTACCACAGCATTCAATGCTGCAATCGCTGACAAATATTGTGCATAGGCTAGGCGGGGTGGGGTGCGCATGATGTATCTCCGTCGATATTTTTACAAAGTAAAAGGGTTAAGAACCTTGGTTCAAGCAGATTTAACAGTCGGTTTTAACTGAGCCGTCACCACCTGCAGCTGTAGGGCGTTGTCGTGAGAAATCGGTGTTTTCAAACTCGGTTTTAAAGGCACTGAATGCCGTATCCGATGCCACTAGCTTGGCTGCAAATTGGTCAAACTGTTTTGAGATGGCATCGTATTTATCAGCGGTTTGGCTGAACTGGGAAAACTTGTTCTGCAGCTCAGAAACCACGCTGGCGATTTCTTCAATGGCACCATGCATTTCTGAAAACTGTGCACTTTGCTGTTTGTTGGATTTACTGAACATGGCTTTTACTTTTTGCAGTAAGCCAGGTTCATCAGCAGCATCATCTTCACTAAATTCAAATGTGGTTTCAGTGGCGGCAGTGAACAAATTGTTAGGGTTTTGTTTACGGCCAGACAGTGGGCTGTCTCTGGCAGTAGATGAGAACTGCAGCATTTCAGTGCCAAGGGATGCGGGGGAATCTGTAACAGCTAAACCAACTAAATAGGCTCGTTCTTTACCGGCAAAATCTGGCTGCACTTCCATAGAGGTAAACAGCTTCTGACCTTTTTCGTTCAGTGCCAGCAGCTGCGAATTTGGGTTGATTTGCGCCAGTAATGCCAGGCGTTTTTCACCGTCAAGTTCAAATTCTTCGGTTTTTAGTTCCAATACTTTGCCGTAATTACCAAAGCCACTTTCAGGCCCATAACCGCGGATATGTTCGAGGTTGATCTGTGCGCAGTATTTTACTGGGTTGTAACTCGCGGCCATTTCTTCTAGCCATTTTCGTTCAATCTTACGGCCATCGGTAGTGTCGCCTTCAACGGCAATGCGTACGAATTTACTTTTTAACATGGCTAGCCTCATCACATAGAAATTGAAATTTGTTGGTTAAATCAGTGTTTCAATGTGATCTATGATTAGTCAGCTTGTGTGTGAGAACAATGTGGGCAGGTTGTACAAATGATTGATACAGGAGGGATAAAAGCAAGTGTTGCACTTAGTCGATAATCTAAGCCTATGAACGCAAAAACGCAACGGCTGATAGCTGAAAAACCGGACAATGATAATCGACGCCAGGCAAAGTTTTTGTATTGGCAGGGGTTTCGTGTCGTTCGCATATCAGAGATTTTACAGGAAAAAGAAACCACTATTCACAGCTGGAAAAACCGTGACGGCTGGGATAAAAGTAAACCTATAGACAGGGTAGAAGGTACCTTAGAAGCACGCTTGATTCAGTTGATTATCAGAGAAGATAAAGACGGTCGCGATTTTAAAGAAATAGATTTATTGGGGCGCCAGGTTGAGCGCTTAGCCAGGGTAAGGCGTTATCAACAACCAGGCGGGCACGAAGGCGATTTAAACCCCAAAGTAGCCAACCGCAATGCCAAACCAAAGAGAAAGGTACTGCGAAATAACTACTCAGAAGAACAGGCGCAGCGTTTACGCGATGCGTTCATGGATGAGTTATTTGATTATCAGAAAACCTGGTACCAGGCCGGTTTAGAATATCGAATCAGAAATATTTTAAAATCCAGACAGATTGGTGCCACTTACTATTTTGCCCGGGAGGCATTATTAGATGCGGTTGAAACTGGCCGTAATCAAATATTTTTATCTGCATCTAAAGCCCAAGCGCATGTTTTTAAACAGTACATATTCAACTACGCCTCTGAAGTGGCCGACATAGAACTAACCGGTGATCCCATCGTTTTACCAAACGGCGCCACCATGTATTTCCTGGGTACCAACGCCAGAACCGCACAGAGTTACACCGGTAATTTATATTTTGATGAGTACTTTTGGACATATAAATTTCAAGAGTTACGCAAAGTTGCCTCCGGCATGGCCATTCATAAGAAATGGAGACAGACCTATTTTTCTACCCCATCCAGTCTAAGTCACGATGCATATCCGTATTGGTCAGGTGAATTGTTCAATAAGGGCCGGAGCAAGATGGATAGGGTAGATATCGATCTAAGCCACAAGCAGTTAAAAGGCGGTTTCTTATGTGCCGATGGTCAGTGGCGACACATAGTTACTGTTGAAGATGCTATTGCCCAGGGGTGCAATCTATTCGATATCAGCCAGCTGCGAATGGAATACAACGATTTAGAGTATCTGAATCTGTTGATGTGCGAATTTGTCGACGACAACGCCAGCATCTTTGGTTTGATGATGCTGCAGCGGTGCATGGTTGATAGTTGGGAGGAGTGGACCGACTTCAAGCCATTCGCCCCACGGCCCGTTGGCAATCAGGCAGTTTGGGTGGGCTACGATCCAAACGGTGAAAATGAAAATGGTGATAACGCCGGTTGTGTGGTGATACTGCCAGCATCAAAACCCGGCGATAAACACAGAATCATTGAGCATCACCAATGGCGCGGTTTAGATTTTGAATCCCAGGCCGAGCAGATCAGAGAGATTACAAAGCGCTATAACGTGGCGCATATCGGTATAGATACAACTGGATTAGGTTCAGCCGTATATCAATTAGTCAGAAAGTATTTCCCCGCGGTGGTGCAGTATCAATACACGGCAGAGTTAAAAGTTAACTTAGTGATGAAAACCTACAACATTATCAGCAAAGGGCGTCTTGAATTTGATGCCGGCAGCACTGACATCGCCCAATCATTTATGGCCATTCGCAAAACCACCACAGCATCAGGAATGAAAATGACCTTTAACGCCGGGCGTAATAACACCACCGGTCATGCCGATCTGGCCTGGGCGACTATGCATGCCTTAGATAAAGATCCACTAGACGGCGGCACCAATACAACCAGTAACAGTATTTTGGAGATATTCGAATGATTTCAGCCAATATAGGCCAGTCAGCAACTACACCTAAAGTCACATCAGATAAAGGCAGCATGGCATTCACCTTTGGTGATCCGGTTCCGGTATTAGATAAAATGGATTTGATGGGTTATATCGAATGTGTGCAGATGCAAAAGTGGTATGAGCCACCAATATCTCTGGATGGTTTAACCAAGTCGCTAACTGCAGCAGTGCATCATTCGAGCCCCATATTCTTCAAGCGGGATATATTGGCCAGCTGTTTCATCCCTCATAAGCTTTTAAGCCGCGATGCCTTCAGACGCTGGGCGCTAGATTATCTGGTGTTAGGTAATGGCTATCTTGAACTCAGAGAGGGCCCTTTTGGCATGCCGTTACAGCTAAACCCATCGCTAGCTAAATATCCCCGCCGAGGTATTGAATTAGATGAATACTGGTTTGTAAAAGGCTGGCAACAAGAACATCAATTCCCCAAGGGTAAGGTACACCACCTGATTGAAAACGACTTAAACCAGGAGATTTACGGCGTGCCTCAGTATATGTCAGCATTAAACAGTGCCTGGTTGAATGAGTCAGCAACCTTGTTCCGTAGAAAGTACTATCAAAACGGCAGTCATGCCGGTTTCATCCTCTATTTAACAGATACAGCTCAGAGTGATGGCGATATAGATAACCTACGCAAAGCACTAAAAGATTCTAAGGGCCCAGGCAATTTCCGCAATTTGTTTGTCTACTCTCCTGGAGGGAAGAAAGACGGCATGCAAATAATACCGGTCAGTGAGGTAGCGGCCAAAGACGAGATATTCAACATTAAAAACGTAACCCGCGATGACATGCTGGCAGCGCATCGGGTACCGCCACAACTGATGGGCATCATTCCAACTAATTCAGGTGGCTTTACTAGTCCAGATATAGCAGCTCAAGTATTCGCCAGGAATGAACTTGAGCCGCTGCAGAATAAGTTTTTAGAATTGAATGATTGGATGGGAAAGGAGGTTGTTAGATTTAAGGATTATGATATTTAAAGAATTGATAGAGTACAATTACAGTCTCTTTAAAGGGGCTGGCTTATCGCTTTTTATAGATAATATTTCCATTAACAATTGCTTTCCATGAGGAGTCAAAACTAATAATGAATCGTCATCAGATACAATTATCCTTAGCGCTAGCAACTGGATGTGGATTTGATGCCAAGATTTATCTGTAATTATATCTGCATGATCTTGTTTACTTTCCGTAGCTAAAATTTTCTGTAAATCATATTCACTGGTAGGCGTAAGTAAATAAGGTCCTATTAGTTTAATAATATCATCCCAACTTATGACGTAAGACCAAGATTTTTCTTCATAAGTATTATGCCTAGAATCATAAACTTCGCTTGCCCCATGGATTGTTAACTCTTCATCCCCTTGTGCAAATTTGTTAGTGTCGGTAATACTGCCTGGTTTAGATAATTCCAGCTTGAGTTGATCATTCTCAATCCTTAAATTATTTATTTGTTCAAGAACTTCTATAGAACTTCCTTGATCGGCTCTAATCCAGCCAATAGCAGGGAACATTTTAATCATTTTATGAATGCTGAGAATGGCTTTTGAAGATAATTCACTACTGTTTGACCAAGTATCAGTGAGTCTACTCTGCTGTACTTTATCCCTGAATTTATCTAGTTTTGCTCTAGATTCAGGGTTAAGTTCGCTTTTATCTGCAATTACCGATCCTATGTTTGAATGAAGCAAGGCAATTACAGGAATTCCCTTACTGACAGCATAATCATATTCCATTTCGGTAAAGCTAATTCCTTGATCACTCGTGGATCCATACCTAGCACCAATTATAAGGAGATAGTAATCACAATCATCAATCACTGTCTTAATAAAATCGAATTGCGCTATGTCTATAGCCCCAAATAACTCCATGCCTGCTGGAATACAATCTAGTGCCATTAAATTTTTTGTTACTTCTTGTCTCTCTTCTTTTAAATCTAGGTATGTTGAACTAACAAAAACTTGATACCGCTTATTCATCTCTATAATCCTTTAAGATAATTTGCTTTACTTAAAACCCCGCCGCGCAATCAGCCCCCCCCGCCTGCGCTTCGTTTATGAGCCCTTTTTACTTGCAATAGTTGTCCACAGCTTAGACCTGATGATTGCTTGTGGTCTAAGTAGATTTAAGCAGTTCTAAATCCTCGCAAAAACATGCAGTTATAGCAATATATTTAATGATTTATCTGATTTTCATGTTTGTTGGATATCTCTTTATATATTTTTGGGTACCGGAAAAGAGTTGCAAAGGTTGCAGGCGGATTTTTGTCTAATTAACTAATTGTTTTTATTGGTTTAGTAGGGTGTTTTTCTGTTACAACAAAGAGTAACAATGAGTTGCAGAAAGAGTAACAAAAATATAACCGCCTGATTTATAAGTATAAAATATTATAGAATTGTTACAAAAAAAAGAGTTGCAGAAATACTGTTTCGGTACGTATTTGTTACTCTTTATATATAGTAATTAAGTAATATATATCATATAGTTATGCAGATATTACGAAGTCTGCAACTCTTGCAACTCTTTTCCAGAGGTCAAAAAAATATTCACAGCACAGGTACTACGAGCGTGTGTGCGCGTAATAGCTTGTAAGTATGATACAAGGCTAACTTGAACCTTATTTTCTAGGACTTGAACAGGCAGGGGCGGATTTTCAACCAGAAGTTATTCTAATATTCGAATAACTGGATTCGGTCAATTCCAAGTTATTTTGTAATGGGGGTGGATGAGGAAGTGGGCGGCCGGAAGCGGACATTTTTGTACTTGTAACTATTCCCTCGACTAAGCTCATGCCATTCGCTAGTAGTTAACTTCGAATAACAGATTTAAATTAACGGCGATTTTCCTACAGAGGACTTTTGCCTCATTAGTTCATGCTCATGTTGAGCGTATAAAGTCCATTTAAGTGACTCCTTATAGCGGCACTTGATGGTAGGCGTTAGCCGCAAAAAAAGGAATGAGTACAATGGAAAATGTTCATTTTTACTTTGATGAAGCCGGTGAAAAAGGATTTCTTGAAGGTGTCTTTTCGAATGAAGCATTTGGCCTTATCGCTGGCATTGCTTTACCAGCGCGTAACGTAGCCAAAATGAATGAAGATTTACGAGAAGTATTTAGTAACCTCAACTGTGATGGGGTTGAAAAAATACATGCGACTGAAATCTTTAGAAATGGAGCTAACCAAGAAACAAAAGAGGCTCTTTTTGAATATCTATCAAGAAAAGATGAGTGGTTGCTAGTTTATGAAGCCATGTATCCACAGGGCTACATGAACCTAAAAAAGAGTCAGCCAGTGCCACAATCGATGGAAGACCCAAAATACAAAAGAACTAAAAGAAAAAATAAAAAGCGACTTTATAATGAAATTCTTAGATGCGCTATAGTGAAGCTTGATGAAATTTGTAAATTAGAAGATTCTACCAATCTACAAATGATTACAGATACTATGGATAACAAGCTATTAAAAGAAGCAATTGCCGAACTTGAATATTTGAAACAAGATGAGCATAAATTGGTGTCGAGTGCCTTTGATACTGAGCAGAATAAAGTTGTCTACAGAACCATAACATCTAAAATTGAAAATCCCGAGATACCAGTTAAGAATATCAATACCATTGTGATTGAAGAAACACCTTCTTTCATTACGTTAGCCGCTGACATTGTAACCAACTCACTTTACAGGCATTTAACATTCAAAATACTGAATAATGGCTACATACGTTTGCATTCCAACGAAGCTACCGATGGCTTTAGAATTGAATCGAAAATTGCCTTTAGAGATGATCGTTACATAATGGACTCATTGTACAATCCGACATTCAGCGGCTAATGCAGCTAGCATAAAAGCAGCGCGGTTGATTAGAAGCGTTGACCCCACAAAGAAGAAAGAGCATGGACGAAATAGAAAGCATAATAAGCCGGTATGACGAAACATACGTCAGTGATAGTTTGAAATCGCTCGAAGATATTAACAAGTTTACCGGTACTTTTGTTAAGGATGTGGCTGAGATTTATGACTGCATCACAAGGATACGAAACATTGAGCGCAACCCAACTGGGTTCGGTTTAGAAGATGCACCTATATTGGGTTTGTTAACTAGGATATGGAAACTGCTTAAAGAAATTGTAGTCTATTACGAAAAAGATAACGCTGAAATTATTAGTATATTAGAAAGACCGTTAATCGAAGCTGCAATAACGGCAGAATACTTATTGCTTAGTGATTCGTCCGTAATTGAAGACTACAGAAAGTGTTCATATAAAGGGCGGCTTAGAATTCTCCGAGAGTTAAAGGAGGGCTCTGTATTTTTTAATACGAAGGCAGGGAAAAGGCTGCTGAAATCCGTACAAGAAAAAATGGATATTGAAGGGTTCTCTGAGGATGATTTCAAAATACAAAAGAAGAATCATTGGAAGCTACAAGGGAAAAATTTCTTTGATATATTCGCGGAAATTACAGACGGAGAGCTATACAAATACACTTATGGGATGATGTCTGAAACCATTCACGGCTCTTGGAACGAATCTATGGATTGGTGTCTTCAAAAGAATGAAGATTCAACTTTTTCCGTTTTTCCCTTTTATCACGAAGCCGATGTAAGGTATATCTGTCCGACACTAAAATTTTGTAATGAATCATATAGACTCTGGCTAAAACGTATTGGTTGCGAAGATGAGAATCTGATTAACGTTCTCGACTGGATTGAAAGGGTTAATAATAGAGTTTTTATGATATTTGATGAAAAATATAATGGTCCAAATGGATTACAATGTGAAATCTAACAGCCATTTAGGCAGTGACATAGCTTCGCGCCGCTCGTGCTACCAGAGTTAGTTTCAAAGGAGGTTCTATATTGAAATTTGAGAAATTAGATGGATTTAACAGCTATTATGATGAGGAAGATCAACCTCTAGAATTTTGTTCTGATAGAAAAACTATCCACTACAATGAAGTTAAGATTGTTCTAAATAAATTACCTTATTTGAAAAATTCTATAACGGATGTCATTTATTTTACTACAGCTGCTGTAGTAATAATTAATGACCATATATCTGTAGCAAAAAGTAAAGGTGAATCAACAGTTACAATTAACCAACTTGGCCGGTTTAATAGGGGAAAGTTACCAATAGGTAAAGGAACCAAATTCCAATACTCATCGGCTGAGCACTTTTTTATTCCTGGCTTAATAATAGATTTTCCTTCAAATGGCTATTTAACACCGGTGTATTTTAATCATAATGTATTAGTTAAATACCAACATGGTGCTGGATACAATGTCAGCTTAACGACAGAGTCTTTTGGTCTTGTTTCTATTTCTGGCGGGGCTAGCTTCCACTATGGTATCAACAAATCAGGCAATGTAATTATGTGGCTGGGGGATCTGGTCAAGCTAGATGAGCGGGAACTCTTGTATCTTTATTCAGAAAATATAGCGCCGCAATATGACTTGCATTCCGATTTTTATGACAATCAAATATTAAATAAATGGCTCTAATATCGTAGTTTCGAGAAGCCCAACAAGTCTTTAAACAGGAAAAAAACAGTTGGCCTGTGCTCTTTTATTGCTTAAAAGTCATCTGCCTCGAACCAATCCAGACACTGGTACATTAACATAATGTAGTTGTTTACACTTTCAACCTTCATCAATTTAATGTTTGGGCCTAATCGATAATTTAAAAGTGTAGGACCTACTGAAGTTTATCGGTATCTTGTAATCCATTCAAATAATCAGCCCAAGCCTGCATCATTTCAGCTCGCTGCTTTAAGTGCTTAGTTCTGTTGTATGCCCTGCCGTTAACATCTTTGACAGTGTGGGCCAGCTGCTGCTCTATAATCTCAATAGGGTAGTGCAAGACCTCATCAAGTAGCGTTCTTGCAGTTGCTCGAAAACCATGAGGTACAAGCTGTTCTTTGGTGTATCCCATGCTTCTTATGGCTATACGTACGCCGTTTTCTGACAAAGGGCGACTGAATCCACGCTGTGAAGGAAAAACGTAGTGTGCGTTGTCTTGCCAGCCTGTGATCTCATGCATTTCTTTTAGTATTAAAGTGCTTTGCCTGGTCAAAGGGATTATGTGATCAGTGTCCATTTTCATTATTCTGGCTGGAATCTCAATTCTATTTTGATCCCAATTAATAAAGCTCCATTCAAGTTGCCGTAATTCACCTGGTCGGCAAAAGAGCTGTACAGAAAGTTTTAGGGCAGATATAACTATCATGGAGCCGTTGTAGTGATCGACTGCTTTTAGAAATCTACCTAACTCTAATGGATCTGTAATAGCGGGGTAGTGGGTTTTCTTGTTAGGCTTAAGCAGACCTGTCAGATCATTTACTGGGTTTCTCGTGGCTTTATCCAGGGGAATTGCATAAGCGAATACTAAGCCAATATATTGTTTGCACTTATGGGCTAGGCCTACAGTGAAGTCAGTTTGTATCTTGGTTATGACAGAGTATAAAAATGCGGGTTCGAGTGTGTGTAACGGGGAGCTACCTATCTTGGGGAAAACAATGCGTTTCATCCTGCTCTCTACGGCATCCCAGTAATCGGGACTCCAAGATGCTCTTTTGAATTCAAGCCAATCTATTGCAACATCTCTGAAAATAATTGAATTATTGACGTGTTGGGTGATTAGCTCTTTTTTCTTTTCTAAAGCTGGGTCAGCACCGGTGCTAAGAATTGCTTTGTGCTTGTTTCGTTCCAGTCGTGCATTTTTGAGGCTTAAATCTGGATAAGCACCTAAATGGATCTCTTTGCCTTTCTTGCAAAAGTAATAGCGATAGACAAAGTACTTTTTCCCATTCTTCTTTACTACGACTGCTAATCCCTCGCCGTCAGTCACTCTGTAATTCTTTTCCTTGGCTTTTAACGCTTTTAACTTTATGTCTGTTAATTGCATGATAATACTCAAATAATCCATTATTCGTGGGGTACAGATCTCACCAGAATTAGAATACCCCATGAAATACCCCACGAAAGTTGTGGATAGCTCTGAACAGGTGTGAATAGGTCTGATGTGAAAAATGCTTAAGAATTAGGAGAGTATAGGTGTTTTGAATAGGTCTGAACAGGTGTGAATAGGGTGATTGGTGGGCCCAGAAGGACTC
>ASZI01000002.1 GCA_000416315.1 Osedax symbiont Rs2
AACAATCCTGACACAGAGGGTATGGAATAATATCCTAGTTTCCCACACAACCGAAACACTTGGTAATAGACTTTAGAGCGTGCTGGCCGAAGGCAGAAAGTTCTCACACAATTAACAGGTTGACCTCATGGGTACACTATACAACCAGCCGACTCTGGATGAACGATACCAGGTTTAAGTACTCAACAAATTAAGTTTCTCGGCACGGGAGATTGCCCGTAGACTGAATCGTTCTAATAAAACGATATCAAAGGCGTTGCGGCACAGCCCCAAAGGAATTTATTGTGCAAAAGCGGCGCATCACAATGTTGATCTAACGAAGCGAACAGCCACCAAAAAACATAAGCGTACAGCTGACATCATTCTGCTGATTGATTGGCTGCTTGATTTCGACATGGCCCCTTAGCAAATAGCGTAACGAATGAAGCTCGAAGGGTTACAAAATCCTTCAGCAGACAATTATATACAGACATACCGTGCCTCGTAAATGTAAGCGCTATCGTCAGCGTAAAGTGGCTGAGGCTTGTGTTCACCTAATTTCTGACCGAGTGGATATTGATGAGCGGCCCATCATTGGGAGGGCGATACTGTTTACGGTCAAGATGGCTATTTTTCCACACTAGTAGAGCGTATTTCTAAGGTTTTTCTGACCGTGAAAGTTAAGAATAAAACCAAGAAACTCGTTAGTATAGTAATACGGAAATTACTGAAGCCCTATAAGAAAATTTGCAATACAAACACCTTCGACAATGGTGGTGAGTTTGCTGATCATAGGGAGATAGCTAGAGCCTTAAAGTGTAAAATGTTCTTTGCTAAACCTATCACTCCGGCAACGTGGCTCGAATGAAAATACCAATGGGTTGCTACAACGGTATTATCCAAAAGGGGTGAAGATAGGGGTATTATCGAAACAGCAGGTAGCGCAAGTACAATTTGCTAATAACATGCGACCAAGAAAGCCAATAAACTGTGTATCCCGGTAAGAAGTTCTGGCAGGTAAGCGTGTGTCACTTATGTTGTGCATCTAGGTATTTATACAGATAAAACCTCAATAACGAGCATAAATACAATGTTAAATATATATTTCATATTGGAATAAGCAAACCTATTGCTGGGAGCCCAGGACAAGCTTTTGGCGTAAGAAAAAAGTCGAAATTTTTCAATACAATTTAAAAAAAGCAAGGTAGCTTAAAAAGAAAAATTTAAGAGAGAGTACTCGAAAGCACTTTGTGCTTACGTCTTGAGCGCCTAGTTCGGTAAAACATTCCAATCCAACCAAACGCTAATACCAGCATAAAAGTCGCGGCATTGGCTGGAATTTGTAAGTTAAAGTCTACAGTGGCGTGTATGCCCATTGCCAGCATCGACATTAAACAGCCAAAACTACAACCGCGTAGTAATGCTCTTTGTCTTTTACATAGAGCTGTTAAGGCTACCAGGAAAGTTATGACCACTAATAGTACTAATGGCGTTATGCCAATTAAGCCACGCTCAGTCAAAAATTCAAAATAGTCATTATGGGTATGATCATAAAACATGAAACCTACTTCTTTATCTCGAACAGCGGTGAAAGAATTGTAAAATGTACCCGCGCCAGTACCAACTAATAAATTTTGCTTGATAATTACCAGGCTGTACAAATTTACTTCATCGCGGGTTTCACGGTCTACGCTGGTATTTTCTAATCTATCTATTACTTTACCGACTCCAAAAAAAGTGCCCACAACTGCAACGTCGATGATCAACAAGCTTAGTAATAAGACAATTGTTGAGCGAACGGAACGTTTCTTAAGCAGAATAGTAAGTGTGCCAATTATCCCCATGCTGGCAAAGAAGGCACTATTACCCATCCGAGAGTGGGTCATTACTAGTGCAGCAACCATGATTACTAAGGATATACGCAAAATAATTTTTTGACTTAATATTGCTTCAAAAATTCGTCTTATAAAGTCTTTCCAATTATTGGTATCTGTTTTTAAGCTGGCAATCATCAATCCTAGTCCTAACGATAAACAAATTACCAAATAACCCGCTAGGTGATTACGGTTGATAAAAGTACCAGTAGCAACGCCTAAATAGTCTTGTTTTTTAAAGAAAAATGTATATTCAAGGCCTGATAAGGTCATAAGGCTACCGTATAAGGCTTGAAATAAGCCGGAGGCAATAATCACTATGATAGTAGTTTTTATTCTTCTGCTGCTATTAATCAATAACAGGCTGAGAACAAAGATTAGCGTTAAACTGAAACTTTGCAGGAATTCTCTGAAGCTTGAATCCGCATCAATAGTGAGTTTGCTGTAAAGCTGATAACCAATAAAAAATTGAGCGGCAACCAATAATAAAATAGCGATGGATGCTTTTTTTAAGCAGTGGGTAAGTGTGACTTTGCTACGCAAATATAGAATTGACCAACTGATGAAAAGCAGCGAAACAAGAATAACCATGAGCATTTCTGACCAGGGTCGGTTGCTGCCTAATGGCAGAGGAAGCCATATTAGTAGCCCTAAAAAGGAGCAAAAAATGTAATTATCTGAAGTGTTTGTTTGCATTATTTATCCTTTTGGCAACTAACAAGAAGTAGTTGGATGATGAGAGGGACAAAATTTGGCATGCAATGGAATGCTGGATCAGAGGAAAAATGAGCTTACTAAATACATCAAAAGTCTTATTATCACAAATGTACTGTTCAACATCTCATGCTTACTCCAAGAAACATATTTGGTGAGGGGCTATATAAAACTACAATCAATAATGTAAGCAATTAGTAATTCGGCGATGATTTTATAAACCAAATTACGCTCAATATTATGTGAAAAATAGTATACAGAAAAACAAGTGTAGTTTAAAACACAAGTGCCAAAAAAATCAATGATTTGATTGAAGGAATAATTGTTTTTCTTAGGAATAATTATTATAAAGAAATTAATTTTATATCGAAAAGCTATGTATATAAACCTGTATTTTAAATCAAGAAATCTATAGTCTTTTAAAACAATCGGTTGCGGTGATTGTTTGGTTTTCGTCACTGTTTGGGGAAAATATATTGTTTTGTAAATATTACTAACTATACTAAAGTTGTTTATATATAAAGTTAAAATTGTGTATCGTCTTTGGATAAGAATCAATTATATTTATCTTTCTGATAATAACCAAAAAAATAAAGTAATAAAGGCAAAAAGAAGTCAAATAATAATGCTTAATACGAAAAGGAAAAACAAGGAGTGAATATTCATAAGGATAAGCTGATAATTTGTATAAAAATTATGAGATATTAAGTAGTACACCATTTAGGGTTGCTTTAAAAATAATTGATAGGGTAAGTTGATTATCGACAGTAAAGTGGTGATAAATTATATGGGAAAGTGAGGGTGTATATGTTGTCAGAAATAAAAACTGTTAATATTGGGGGGGTTAAAACAGCTTGTATATCAAGAAAGGCTTTAGCGTTGAAAATAGGAGAGGCCGCCATAAATTCAAAATTAGAAAAGCCGATACTGATTTTCGATAGTAATGGACATGGTATATCAGAAGCAAATAAATCCAGTAAATATATGAGTATGCTAAATAAAGCGGATATTATACATGCCGACGGAATGAGTGTCGTGAAGTTTTCTAAATACATATACCCAAAGAGGCAGGGTATACCTGAAGCAACACCAACAACAGACATGATCCATGAAGTACCAGAGTATAATCAAGACAAAATAAACCATTTTCTATTAGGAGGAAAAGAAGAGGTTGTAAAGAAAGCTGCAGAAATGTTATCTGAACTGCATAGCAAATTTGTTGTATGTGGATATAACAATGGATATTTCCCGGAAGATGAAGAACAACATATAATAGATAAAATAAACAAATCAGGTTGCCAGGTCTTATGGGTAGGTCTGGGCAAGCCTAAAGAGCAAGAGTTTTGTATAAGAAATAAAGAGAAATTCGAGTGTGTGAAAGTTATAATAACTTGTGGCGGTTGCTATAATTATATAACAGGAGAGTATAAACGAGCACCAAAATGGATGCAGAATTGTGGCTTAGAATGGCTCCACAGAATGCTGAAGCAGCCTAGGCATTTATTTTGGCGTTACCTGACAACAAATCCTCATGCCATTTACTGTATGTTGAAAAACAAGAATAAACAAACATGACTAGGAAAATACTCTTTGTTTTAAAAGACTTCCCTTCAGATGGCGGGGTAGAAAAAGTTTCATTGAATCTTGCTTATCAATTCAAGAGAGAGGGGCATTTTGTATCATTTTTTGTTATGGATGGAACATCTATCCCCAAGGAGCTATATAAAGACTTCGACATATATTCAGGAAATAGAACGGGCCTAATAGGTATGATTTTGTTATGTTCAAAATTATTTAAGTGGATCAAGCTAGGCCAATATACAGCAGTTATTGCAGCAAAAGAGCAAGCAAATATACTAACATATATCGTTAGTCTCGTTTATTCACCGTTCACTCCAATTTACACCCGGCATTGTTCTTTTAGTGTAGATGACCAATGCTTATCTGCAAAAAATATTCAAAGACTATATCGTATATACGGGAAAGGCAGAGGTAAAATTGTTGCAGTATCAGAAGACCTAGCCAATTACATAAAGCAACAAATACCTAGTATAAGGAATCAGGTTTATTTTTGTCCCAATCCTGTCGTTTGTAAAGAATTATTTGATAAGTCTGAAATTAACAGCGAAAATTTTAGTCATCCCAGACCGTATTTTTGCGCAGTAGGACGATTGTGTGAGCAAAAAGGATTCGATCTGTTGTTACGTAGTTATGCTAAAGCTTTAATTTTAGATAAGAATTTACCCGATCTTATAATTGTCGGTAGTGGTGAGTTAAAAGGGCAACTGCGGGCTTTAGCGGATAAAATATCTATCAATGATAAAATCAAATTTCATGGGTTTAGCACTAACCCATATTTTATCGTAAAGCATGCTGAATTGTTTCTATTAAGCTCCAAGAATGAAGGGCTACCTACGGTATTAATTGAAGCATTGGCTTTGAAACAAAAAATCGTTGCATTTGATTGTCCAACGGGGCCTCGCGAAATATTAAGGGAAGGAAAATTCGGAGCGCTCGTACCCGCACAAAATATTGAGTTGTTTGCAGAATCTATTGTTAATACCTTCAACTCAAAATTAGCTGTACCAAATGATGCAACAGAGTCTTATACCTATTCTAATTCAGCTGCGTCATATTTATCGTTAATGAATTGAAATTGCGGAAAATATATACTTATGAAAATTACAATAATCATACATGACCTTAGGGGAGGTGGTGCCGAAAAAATGATGGTTAGGCTCGCTAATCAATTAGCTGTAATGGGGTACGACGTAGAAATGATATTGCTTATGGGTGGAGGCAGCAACATAGGCTATTTATCTTCTAGTGTTACGCTTACAGAGTTGAACGCTAGTCGAACTATGCAAGCTTTTTTCCCCCTTAGATCCCGTCTTAAGCAATCAAACCCAGATCTGATTCTAGCCGCGCTAACACATGTAAACGTAATTACAGCCATTACCAGTGCTAGCTTAGGTTGGTTGAACCGCTTATCAGTTAGCGAACGCAACACATATTCATTAGATAAAAGAGTAAATAGTAACAGCACAATGAAAGTAGTTTATGCGATAGCTCCTTATATCTATCGATTGCTACCTAACCCAGTAATTACAGTGTCACAAGGGGTCGCAGACGACCTAGTTGCTTGCTCAGTGATGCGAGAAAGTGATGTAATAACAGCGCCTAATCCTGTCATTACCGAGCAAACAATAACGGCAGCTTGCGAAGCTGCAAAGCATCCTTGGCTATGCGTTAAAACAACTAAAGTAATTGTCGGCGTTGGCAGGTTGTCCCATCAAAAAGGTTTTGATATGTTGATCAACGCCTTCTGGCATATAAGAAACGAAGTAGATGCTAAGCTTATCATTTTCGGCGAAGGGGAATTAAAAGAAGTGTTGTTAAGCCAGATAAGGTATCTCAAACTTGAAAAAAGAGTGAGTCTAGCTGGTTATACATCCAACCCTATTGCTGAAATAAAACAGGCGGATGTATTTGTACTTTCTTCCCGTTTTGAAGGAAGCCCGAATGTACTGGTTGAAGCTATGTCAGTGGGTACTCCAGTTGTTGCCTTCGATTGCCCTAGTGGTCCATCCGAAATACTTGATGGTGGGTATATTGCACCACTCATTTCAAACGGTAGCGTTAGAGAATTAGCAAAAGCAGTAAGAAATTCAATATCCACAGCGAAAACAGATACAGAAAAAAGGAAAAGAATACGGGCTGTAAGCCGTTTTACTTCAGCCAATTCGGCTAATCAATATTTACGAATCCTAAACGGCAAGAATATTTATGATAATTAGAATAAATCTTCTAAAAAAAATTTACCTATTTATATCAATTTTTTACTATACTGGTTTTTTAAATTTTTTTACTAAATTGGCAACCGGACCAACTAATACCGAAGGTTCTATAAATATGCATGCATCCGGTAGTATGACTCGACAAATACTAGGTGTGGTATTATTGATTTCGGGTATATATATATTATTAAAAGTCGACAAGATTATCGTATGGAAGTCTGTTAGAAATAATTACAATTGGGTACTACTTATTGGATATTTCTTAATATCTATGCAGTGGTCTTATGAACCAGACATAACATTTCGAAGGACCATTGCTTTTAGTACTCTACTAGTGTCCGCTTTTTGCATAGTACATATTATTGAAATGAAGTCATTGCTGGCTTTGATTGGAAAAGCAATATTTTGTGCGGCAATTTTTGGTCTGGTTTATGCAATAATAGACCCAAGTAATGGTTTGATAAATTCAGGAAACAGAACAAATGTTTTAATTGGGATCTATGGCGATAAAAACGCTGGTGCAAGAGTATACGCTTATGGATTACTAATACTTGTTGGTTTGGGTAGAACTAGTACATATATGGATAAGTTTATGCTTCTCACATTAACATTTTGCTTGATTATTGCTGAATCTGCGACTGCGATAGTGATGGTTTTAGGAGGACTGTCGCTAATGTTATTGTTTAATTTTTTTCATACAAATATAAATAAAAAAAATTTGGTTCGGATGTTCATAATAATTATAATCATCGTATTAACATCAATATCAGTTGGCTATCTATATGATTATATATTACAACTCCTAGGTAGGGACCAAACTCTTACAAATCGTACCATCATTTGGGAAATGATGGACATATATATTCAAAATGAACCTATGCTTGGTTACGGATTTGGTGCGTTTTGGAGTAGTGATGCAGTGATCAGTTTTGTTGACAGATGGGGCTATATTGCTAATGCACATAGTGGATATTATGAGGTTTTACTTCACGGTGGGAAGGTGGGATTTATACTTTTATTCCTCCTTATTTTTTCTACATTACGAAGTTTAACTATGAACTACATATCGCATCAGCATGGAAAAATATTTTGCATTTTCATTTCAATATATTTAATTCAACTGATTGTAAACTATGTTGCGTTCATTCTTCTCAATCACAATAGTTTCGATATGTTTCTTTTAGCTGTAATCTCATTTATTAGTTCTAGGGAACTTGCTGTCAATTCTAAAGGAAGCAATTCATTGAAAAATTCTATAAATTTAATTAATAATAAAAACACATTTAGCTAGGCTGTTATCGGACGTCGAATGAAGAAAATAACGATTTAAGATATCTTTATTTGGGATGTTCTCTTATGAGGGATAAAGTAAATTATGATAACTTATAAATCTTTAATTCCATCAAGTTGAATTGATAAGTCATGAAAAACATTCACAACATGGGATGCTTTTATATTAAGTAATGATATATTGTCTATCTGATTGAAGTAAAACTCTAAGATCTAGTTTGTAAATAGAAGGGTATTGTATTGTGTGGATCTGCCATAAAATTGAATGATTAGGAGCATTAATTTATATGCAAGAATCATCGTGGAAGTATAAACGTATAATAAATCGGGCATTGTATAGTCTTAGAGGATCTTTATTTACGTTGAAAATAATTAAAAATGTTATTTTCTATATCAGGCTTGTGACTAGAAAAGCCCAACAGGTGAAGCCTGATTTATCGGTTGAAAAAATCTACAGTGAAAATGGAAAATATTTATACATCGCAAACCCAAAAGTCGCAACTCGAAGTGTCATAGATTATCTTACGAAATTTGACAAAGGTAATATTGCGTATAAAAACCTATCTCTGGGTGAGCTTTTTAAAAAGCATCCAAAAATTATGTCATATTATAAATTCAGTTTCGTACGAAACCCATGGGCAAGAACATATTCTTGTTGGGTAGACAAAATAACCAACCAAAATAAATTTTGCGACATTATCATTATTAGTCGGTTTAAAGGCTTATATCCGGATATGCCATTTCCTGAGTTTGTTAATTGGTTGAGTACAGACGAAGGTCAAGATAAATTCGCCGATCGTCATTGGATGTCACAATCAAAATTACTTGAATTTGAGTCAGGTGATACACAGTCAGTATTTATTGGAAAGTTAGAGAATATCGAAAATGATTTCAAATTAGTTGCAAGAAAACTTTCAATTGGTCCAGTTATATTGCCAGTGTTAAACAAAACTCAAATTAGTTCCTTAGCATATCGGGATCATTATACAGATAATTTAAAAGAGATTATTGCAAGACGATATAAAGAAGATATTAAGCGTTATAATTATTTTTTTGAACAAGATTAATCTAACATTGTGATTAATAATAGGCTAAAAAATTTATTTTGGATTTTCTTAGAAAAAATCGGTCTTATCGTTCTTTCTTTTATAGCATTTTATTTTTTTGCAAAATACTTATCAGTAGATGACTACGGAATAGGTGTCTTAGCAATTGTAATAGTAGAATTTATCGGAATGTTTTTTTCAGGTCTCTGGAGCGATCCACTTGTAAGGAGAAGTACCAAAGTTGCTGAATCATATAGCTCAGTATTTTGGATTGGCGGACTAGGGGTTATAATCTTAATGCCAGTCTTTAATTTAGGAATATTATATTTTACAAACAATAGGGAACTAGCTTTATTAACATCAATAGCTTCAATTAAAGTACTTGCTGTTGTTTTAGCAAGACCTTTTGTTGCTCAATTACGTCGTGATAAAAATTTTAAATTGCTAGCTGTCAGAACATTGTTAGGTAAGGTGGTAGGCGCCGTTGTTGGAATAGTTCTCGCAATAAATGGTTTTGGTGCATTGGCGGTTGTTAGTCAGATAGTTGTCATGCAAGTACTAGAGTTGTTGGTGTTGATATGGGGTAACTCAGGACTGATTCGCTCCAGGGTGGAACTGACTCTATTCATAAAATTGTCTCGTGAGGGGATCCCCATTGCAGTAAAAGATGTTCTAACTGGAGGTTTGGTTAAAGGAACTATCATTATTTTGGGGTTTACTACCTCACCGACTATTATAGGATATTTCGCATTCGCTAACCGGTTAATTGATTTACCCTTTAATTCAATAAGAAATGGTGTGAAGTCATATGTTATTCCTGTTATGGCCAGGCGGTCAGAAGTAGACCAGAATATAGGCCCCCTTATGAGTAACCTTACCTTTGCAACAGCCGTTTTTACGTTGCCAATATTCATCATGATATCTACAGTAGGTCCACCTTATATATCCTTATTGTTTGATGGAAATTGGGATTCCGCTATTCCCATTTTTCAGTATATAGGTTTTCTTGCATGCATTAAGTTATTTTTCCTATACCATGGCATTGCACTGGTTTCAATAGGTAAAGGTAAAATTGGAGTGTGGTTAGAGATTAGTAATACTATTGTAACTTTAGTTATAACATTCCTCCTAAGTCCTATTTATGGATTGGCTGGGGTTGTTATTTCTCTTGGCATAAACTTGATTTTCGATGTTATAATAAAGATATATAGTTTGGTCGGACTCATTGAATACGATATTAAAAAATATTTTTATGATTTATTGAAAGTATCATTGTCTGGAATAATTATGTTATTGGTAATAATACAAAACCAATCTTTTTTTGATACCAATATCTATATTTCTACTTTTTTTACTATTATTACGGGTTTCATATCCTATATTCTGTCTCTAATTATATTTCGCTTTACCTTTAACCGGTATATTAAGCTGGCTTTAGAAAAATAGGTGTTTGTTATGTTGTTGGATATATATAATAAATAATTTAATTAATTAAACTCAATGTGCTAATAGTGATTTTGATTATTTTATTCCGGATTGTTAAATGGCATTTTGATATTCCGGACTTTGTATGAAAATTATTTGATTATAATTCTTTTCAATAACAGATGTTTTGGGAATATTCGATGTGTTTAAATTTTAATTCTGATAATTACCTTCGGTAAAGATTAAAATTCAAATACAATATTACATTTTTAAAATATAAATAAGTATTCATTATTTGCGATTCTAGTTAACCGTTACATCTAGGGTTATTGTAAATTTCAAGAACTATTCAATTATAGGATTTAGTTTTAAGAAATTGTGGTTTGTTCAAACGACTGAAATTACTAATAAATTTTTTTGGTTTTCATTCATTTTAATGTGATTGAACTTAGTCTTGATAAACCATTTAATGAATGATCTTTTTATGCTGATGGTAATATAGTTCATAGCATAACGCATAGTTATGATTTATGCATGGAATAGGGATTGCTTAAAAGATTGATAGTACTTTCTGCTGGAACTGAAAATAACTTTGTATTAACTCTTATCTGAATAGCCAGTTCCTCTGCGCGGCCGTAAAAGTTATTCTTGGAAGCTGAATGATTTATCTTTTTCGTTTTAAGTGAAATATTTGGATATAAATCTTCAGTAAGTAGATCGTGGGTAATACTTTAGATCAAATATTTAATACATCTCTGGTAGAGTATACTAATAGGATTCATGAGTAAGAGATGGTTTTTCCCAATGATATCGGTGAAAATTGTGAGAGTAATGAATTTAAATACCTTCTAAAAGTATATAGAACATTGATCAACATCGCTGGATTGTAATAGATGTCATTGATTTGGGTATATTGGTTAAGGTGAAATTTATGGAATTTAGATTTTTACTATTAATGTTGATAACCGCTTTAAGTTCATGTGCATCAGATAAGTCTCCATTGGACTATTACTTAATTCAAGCACAGCTACATACTATAAGTGTCCTACCAGAAGAACAACAGTCCATAAAAATCATAGCGCTTCTTGATTCCAATCCCATATACTCTTATGAAATAGTAAAATATTTACTCAGAAGCAAAATAGTTCCAAATGGAACTATTAAAAGGATTGTCAAACAAAAAAACATATCCATTAATCAAATATCATCTAATGTTGGCGCCTCGCCTGTCGTCATAACTCCTTTATTCCATTCAGCTAGTATCACTATTAATCCAGTAATTCTTGCTCCACATTATTATCTACAATATAAACAAAAGGGTAATATGGATTGGAAACCTTCATTAAAATTTTATCACGATTCAATTTCTGATTCATTTACTACCAGTATTTTTAGTTTAATTGAAAATACAGATTATGAGATCAGAATTTCAAAAGATAAACAGTTTAATCAGAGCATGTCATATATTTTCACAACAAAGACTATTCCTCATTTTTCGGACAACAACACCTTTCTGTTATCCAATATTTACCACGGGGGGACATTGGATCTTGTAAAATTAGATATTAGCGGTAGCAAAAATAATTGGGTTAGGATTATTGGAGATAAAAATACTGTCATTTCAACTACTGATTCTTCTAATAGCGCAATTAATATTGGAAGCAATAGTTACATATATTTTGAAAACATTACTATTAATGGTGGTGGACGCAATGCCATATCTAGTAATAAATCTCATCACCTTTGGTTTAACGGATGTAATATATCTAATTGGGGACGGAAGGCACATCATTACAGGGGCGGAAAAGCTTATGCTGAAGTGAATAGTGATAAAGCAATTAACTATGATTCCGCATTTTCGTTGATAAGAACGGGGGTAGTAACAATAGAGAACTGCCTTGTATACTCACCAAGAACCAAAGCAAATGCATGGAAGAATGGGCATCCAAAAGGTGCTAATGCAGTATTAGTCGATGCTAGTCATCCAATCCCGGCATTTCAAGGTCAGATTGTTATCCGTGAAAATAGATTTTTCGGCACTGATAAACACCGTTTCAATGATATTATCGAATCTCGTAGAAATGGCAGCCCCTATGGTGGTTTTGTTCGTGATTCAGCCATCTATAATAATTATCTAGCATTTTCGAATGATGACATAATCGAGATAGATGGAAGTCAATCTAACATATTAGTGTATAACAATGAGATTGAGCAGGGCTTCGTTGGTATCAGTGCCATTCCCAACCGACGAGGGCCTAGTTTTATCTTTAATAATCATATTCATAATTTGGGAGATCAATATAATAACTCTTGGGCAGCTATAAAATTGGGGGGGTTAGTTAGCCGGCCGGCTGGAAAGGTATTTATATTTAACAATTTAATTATATCAGACAGTAATGGTATTGCATCCGCGAAGTTTGGAAATGACTCTACTTTTTGGCTAGAAGCTTGGTCTAATATTATTATAGTCAATGGTTACAAGAAAAATTTTTTTGGCTATAGCGTGTTAGAAAAAAGCCCGTTTTTTATAAATAAGTATCACAATAATCTTGTATTCAACTGTTATCTGAATCTAGGTCTGATTAAAGTAAAGTACAATCATACTTTTACCCAAAACAACCATATTTCATTGCCTTTTGAAATTTTAGATCTAAAGTCAAAAAATGCAATATTTGATTCTGTTGAAATGGATAGCGCTATTATTAAGTTTTCAGATAAAAGTGGATTTATTAAAATGAATGATATTTGCGAGTTGTTTGATTTTTTCAACTTGAATTAGTAATCTTTGTTTTCGTTTTTTTTATAATTGTTCAACTCAATTTCTATATTTTCTATTCAGGTTCCAGTATACGAACTTCGATTAAATTTTCAGTACTCCAATTTATATCTCCTCAGCAAACTTGGACCCAAAAATGAACATTTATTTCCTTAAAAAAATGATAATATGCTTACAAAATTGTCAAATTTTTCGTGATAGACATTAAATTTTTTGATGCTAATTCATTCCATTTACTGTAACTAAGTTTATCCTCGAAGGGTGTCAGAGGTAAAACTTTACGTGTATATCATTTGTTGCTAACACTTTAAGAGATAAGTGAAGCCTAGATTCCCACAACAACCGACGCACTTGGTAATATACTTGAGGGCCAGGTGGCCGTAGATTGAAAGCTCTCACACGATTAACCAGGTGACCACATGGGTGCACTGTACTACCAGCTGACTCTTGATGAACGATACCAGATTCAGGCGCTAAACAAATCAGATTTCTCTGCTCGGGAGATTGCGCGTAGGCTCAATCGCTAACGAAACGATATCAAGGAAGATATGGCGCCACCCTGAAGGTGTTTATTGCTCTCAAACGGCGCATCACACGGCCGAGTTGATCAACCGAACTGCTACTAAGAAGCACAAACGAACAGATAATATCATCCGGCTTATTGATTGGCTCTTGGGTTTTGACATGACTCATGAGCTAATAGCGGGACGAATGAAACTAGAAACTCTCGATCAACGAATTAGTCGCTAAACCATACATAGATATATCGGCTACAAAAAGTGGCGACACCGACTACCACTTAAAGGTAGGCGTTATCGACAGCGAAAAGTGGCAGAAGCAGGAGTTCACTTAATTTCTGATCGTGTTGATATCGATGAACGGCCTGGCATTGTTGATGATAACAGTGAGCTTAGTCATTGGGAGGGTGATACTGTTTACGGTCAAGATAGCCATTTTCTCTCGCTAGTAGAACGTCTTTATAAAGTTTTTCTGACCATGAAAGTTAAGAATAAAACTAAAAAACTTGTCAGTCTTTCAATAAGAAAGTTACTGAAGCCCTTTAAGCAAATGTGTAAGACAATTACCTTCGACAATGGTGACGAATTTGCTGATCATAAGGTGGTAGCTAAAGCCTAAAGTGTAAAATTTTCTTTGCTAAGTATTATCACCCTTGGCAGCGTGGCCTGAATGAAAATACCAATGGATTGCTACGTGATATTATCCAAAAGGAATGAAGATAGGCGTGCTATCGAAACAGCAAATAGTACAATTTGCTATTAACATGAGACCAAGAAAGGCATTAAACTATCTATCTCCGTATGAGTTTCTAGCGGGTAAGCGTGTGTCGCTTATGTTGTGTATCTAGGAACTAGATCAGATGTAGCAAGTTTTTTTATCCCTAGGTTTATATTTTCAATAAGATCACTTCTTTATCAGTGCTACTTAACTGCCAAAAAAATTTGCTCTTCCTATATAACCTTGATTAGATAAGAGCTACGTCTGTAAAGTTAAGGAATAGATTTTTAATAAATATATCGTTGTGTAATTTCTTCACAGTACAGTTTGTCAATTTATTAGATCACTTAAAGAAAGTTTAACTATTAACATTATCAGTCCTCTTGTTTTACCTATAATTAAATACCTCGCTCAGTAGATTCAGCCCAATTATTCAAATTCAATATCAAATTTATTCTGAGTATAAGTGTCATCATTATTATGAAAAGTTAACCAGCGCCTTTTGAAAGAGTTATAATGTTATTTCTGCCCAGTCTCGGTTCTCCTTATTAAATCGTTTTACGCATCGCTCCTTTTAGCATTAATGAAAGATACGGAGGATTCTCAATATTATCTATTGAATTGCCATCAAATATGATTAGTTTGAAATGTTGATACGTCCGTTTCAAGACAAAACTTATCCCTCTAACGATTGATTTTTCACAAATAAAAATAGTTCTAATGACAATAATGTTGATATTTCATTCATTATATTTCCCATTAATCCCTAATTTAATAACAGATATAAGAAATTTTATTGTAGGATAGAACCGTGCAACCCAAATCGTTGAGATTGATATTTTTAGCATGTCATGATAACATTCGATAGCTTTTTTGTAATTTTTTCGACGATAAAAAGCAGTCAAAAATTCATTTATATTCAATATTTGAAATTTTGTTATCTCTGAATCACTAAGTATACTTTGAAATTTATCGACAAAAAGTCTTGAGAATTGTTTCTTATATATATAATTAACGGCTGGATTTGAAGTAATATTACCAGCGTGCCCAAAATACCTATTTATCAGTACTTCTTCTACGGTATATATTTCATATCTTTCTGCAATTATTGACCATAACATACGATCTTCAGAAAATTTCAAATTGTGATTAAATCCACCCACGTCATTCAAAACCTCCCTTGGGATCATTACGCAAGATGTCGCTTTAATTACATTACGTAGCAAAAAGTCTTTAAAATGTTTACCTTTTAAAATTGGGGAGTTTCTGATTATAGATACTTCTCCGGATATATCTTGACTAAAGCATTCGATAATACCTATTTTTCTTTTTCTCAGAATTAAATTTGTATAAAGAGCTACTTGTTTCTCTAATTTCGTGCTAAACCATTCATCATCAGCATCCAAAAAGCATACCAAATCTTCTGTGGTACTTTCTATCCCTTTATTTCTTGCAGCAGAAGGGCCTGAATTCTTTTGGGAAATCAAATCTATAGAAATAAGTTTACTTTTAGAATGTTTTCTCACCATCTCGCATGAACTATCTGTCGAGCCATCATCTATAACGATTACGCGATCAGCTTGGACTGTTTGCTTGGCAATTGACGATAATGCTCTCTCTATTGTGTTTTCCGAGTTATACATAGGGATAATAACAACAATACTATATGCCATTTCTATATTATTCCTTTGATTGAGGTATGCTATTAACATTTAAGGGAAAATATTTACCATATTTGACAGTTTTTATGTTTACAACTGACAAGACTCAGTTCAGCAATCTTGTCCAAATACCTTACATCGCATATACTTCATGAAGTTGGTCGGTGATATGTCTCTCTGTATATTTGTGCTGATTTTTGATTACAACTCCGTAAGTGTGTGTCAACAATAGCTTAACCTCATCTGATATCCGTTGAGTGTCTGAATATCAAAACTTTATCTTTTGCAATTTCGCCAAGGCTCTGATTTAATTCGACGTATCTGATCTTTTCTTGCATGGTTCGGTACTCACAATTGATATTACCATCAGAACAAAGAACAAAATCATCAGCTTGCATAGGAAAAATATCAGCTTTCAATTGGGTCAGCATAAAGTTAACCACAGCCTGATTCACGAGGAGTCCATTACGATTGATATTAATCACAACTCTACCCCAGAAACTTTGTATTACCGCGTTTAACAGTTTTGTCGGAAGTTAAATTTCGGCTACCCTTATCGGTAATCTTTAATTAAGTTCCATCCATTTCGAAATGCCTTCAAGCTTTTTATTCATTAGTAATTCAGCCAGTTCAATAATCCTATCACTCAATATGTATACAGTAAGAAGATAGATGCCACATTCTTTTGCTGTTATAGATAACGTTTTGGATACGCGGCTATGTGTACTAGTGTTTCCAACGTTCAAGTGTATGTTCCCACTCAATTAGAACCAATCAGCGCATTATAGGTTTTGTCCATTACTTGCACATCACCGCTGACGTCCACTACTTGTGCCCCATTTATAAGTATCATTATGTTGGCAATGGGGGTGCCCACTTAACGCTCGTTCTAGAAATATAAACACTTGAACTCTGGATTTTGTATTGTGCAAGTGTTTCTCTAAGCTATTTTGTAGCATTATATATTTTTAATTACCCCAACTTCCAACTGGCTTCTCATGTAGTATCCGTTTAATAATAATATCCGCCGCTTCCTCAACGTTAGTCTGCAAAGTATCTATAACACACTCTGCATTTGTCGGTGCCTCATAAGGCGAATCTATCCCGGTAAAGTTCTTTAACTCTCCACGACGGGCCTTTTTGTACAACCCTTTTACATCGCGCTTTTCGGCTACTTCTAACGGGGTATTTACATAGACTTCGATAAATTCATCATCGGCGACTAATTCCCTGGCCATAAGGCGCTCTTCGGCGAAAGGTGAGATAAAAGCGGTTATGACTATTAAGCCGGAATCGACCATTAATCTTGCAACTTCGGCAATTCTACGGATGTTCTCTATTCTGTCATGCTCGGTAAAGCCTAAATCTTTATTTAAACCGTGACGTACATTGTCGCCATCCAGCAGATAAGTATGATGGCCTGTAGCGTGCAGCTTTTTCTCTATGACATTGGCAATGGTAGATTTTCCAGAGCCGGACAAGCCGGTTAACCAGACCACACAGGGCTTTTGTTTGTTTAACTCAGCACGTTGTTGTTTGTTAACATCGACAGCTTGAATAGTTATGTTTTGGCTTCTTCTTAAGACGAAGTTTATAAGTCCGGCACCCACCGTGTTATTAGTCATTCTGTCGATTAAGATAAAACTGCCGCTATCGCGGTTATCAATGTATGCATCAAAGGGGATGTTTTGATCTAAGTTGATATTGCACTGGCCTATATCATTCTGATTTAATCGCTTTGCCGCCATACACTCCATGGTGTTGACATTTACCTGGTGTTTAATGGCGGTGATTGTGGCTGCCACTGATTTAGTGCCTATCTGCATTATGTAGTGTCTGCTAGCTAACAGGGGTTTTTCATTCATCCAGATAATGGTGGTATTAAATTGTTTGCCGATGGCTGCAGGTTCTGTAGCAGATGTGAGTAAATCACCTCGGGATATATCAATTTCATCTTCCATTACCAGGGTGATTGACTGGCCTGCAACCGCCTGGTTTAGTTCGCCATCGTAAGTGACTATCTTCTTTATGTGTGTCTGTTTACCTGATGGTAAGATGCGTATTAGGTCACCGGGTTTAATCACCCCACTGGTTATCTGTCCCGAAAAACCTCTGAAATCTAAGTTGGGTCGGTTCACCCATTGCACTGGCATACGAAAAGGCGTTTGTTGTAAGCGCTGCTCATCGATTTCTACGCTTTCCAGAAAACCCAACAAAGTGCTACCGTGAAACCATGGCATATTGGGGCTGGGTTCGGTAATGTTATCGCCTGTTAACGCGGACATGGGTATAAAGGTGATGTCTGCAACGCCTATTTGTCTAGAAAACTGGCTGTATTGCTCTTTAATATCATTGAATTTACTCTCACTGAACTGCACCAGGTCCATTTTGTTTATCGCTACTACAATTTTCTGTAAGCCAATCAAAGTGACTAGGTAACTATGGCGCCTGGTTTGCGTCAGTATCCCCTTGCGCGCATCTACCATCAGCACTGCCACATCTGCAGTTGATGCCCCAGTAACCATGTTCTGAGTGTATTGTTCGTGTCCCGGGGTGTCGGCAACAATGAACTTACGTTTATCGGTGGTGAAGAACCGATAGGCGACATCGATGGTTATACCTTGTTCACGCTCAGCGGCAAGACCATCTACTAAAAGCGCAAAATCAACGTTTTTTCCCTGTGTACCAAATTTTTTTGATTCGGCTTCCAGCATCTCAAGTTGATCTTCAAACAACAACTTTGAATCGTAAAGCAAACGGCCAATTAAGGTGCTTTTGCCATCGTCAACACTGCCACAAGTAATAAAGCGCAACAACCTTTTTTTCTGGTGCTGCTGCAGATACTGCTCTATATCACTAGCAATTAACTCTGAGGAATTAGCCATTAAAAATATCCCTCCTGTTTCTTTTTCTCCATTGAAGAAAACGAATCCTGGTCTATCATTCTGCCCTGGCGCTCCGAGGTTTTAGCTAATAGCATTTCCTGGATTACTTCGGGTAAGCTGGTAGCGTTAGATTCAATCGCACCTGTTAGTGGATAGCAACCTAGTGTTCTAAAACGTACCTTACGCATCAGAGCTGCCTCCCCGGGAAGCATTGGCATCCTTTCATCATCGACCATTATTAGGGTGCCGTCACGCTCTACGACAGGACGCGATGCAGATAGGTACAGAGGCACTACGGGTATATTTTCAAGGTGGATGTATTGCCAGATATCTAACTCAGTCCAATTAGAAATGGGGAAGACACGAATGGATTCTCCTGGGCGTTTATTGGCGTTGTAGTTTTTCCATAACTCCGGACGCTGGTTTTTAGGATCCCAGCGATGATCAGAGCTCCTGAAAGAGAATATCCGTTCTTTGGCACGGGATTTCTCTTCGTCCCTGCGGGCACCAGCAAAAGCGGCGTCAAATTGGTATTTATCCAGTGCCTGTTTCAGTCCCTGAGTTTTCATGATGTCGGTATGTACTGACGATCCATGGGTGAAGGGATTAATACCTTGTTCCTCTCCGGCAGGGTTTTTGTAAGTAATTAATTCAATCCCCAATCGCTTGGCAATTTTATCTCTGAAGTCGTACATAGCACGGAATTTCCAGCCGGTATCTACATGTAATAATGGAAATGGAGGTTTTGAAGGATAAAAGGCTTTCATTGCTATGTGTAACATCACAGCACTGTCTTTACCTATTGAATACAACATTACCGGGTTTTCAGTAACAGATATGACTTCACGCATTATTTGGATGCTCTCAGCTTCGAGTTTTTCTAGGTGTGTTAGTGCCATTTTTACCTCAGAGTAACTTTACATATTGCCTATACGCATTCAGGTGGTTAGCGAGAACGAGACCAAGAGTGTGATTCTAATATAATAATAGTTAGTTTTTAGCCATCAGCAAATTTAACATAATGTGTTTCTATAGATATTTAGGAAAATTGATCAGATTATAATGGGTTGTGTTTAAGGTGCTAAAGTCCATGAGTACAGTAATGCTTCTTTGAAGGTATTATGTATCAAGCAGATCAAATAGTTGCGTTAGCAAGATTGGCTGGCGATAACATTCTGGGTATTTACCAGCACGGGTATGTCGAAAAAACTAAAATAGACCAGAGCCCATTAACTGAAGGGGATCTCTCTTCGCACCACTGCATTGCAGATGGGCTTAAAGTGCTTACTCTTGATATACCGGTATCATCGGAAGAATCCGGCGTATTAGAATTACACGGCCGGCAGCAATGGCAGAAGTATTGGTTAATTGATCCTTTAGATGGCACTAGGGAGTTCATAAAAACGCAACGGTGAATTTACAGTCAACATTGCATAAATTGAAGACTCTCTACCGGTATTTGGTGTCGTTTATGCCCATGTTTTAAATGTTTTTATGTAGGCGGAACTAGCGGGGCCTATAAGATAGAAATGGGTGCTAAAGCAAAGATAAGCATTATTGTCCCCCCTGGATAAGATAGCCTATGGCGTGTTGTCGGCAGTAGGTCTCATCGATCAGATGAGTTTAATTTCTTTGTTGGAAAAATCACCGATACTCATGTGATAAATATGGGTAGTTCCCTTAAAGTTTGTTTGGTAGCAGAGGGAACCGCCATCTGTATTCACCCATAGTTCTTACCTCGAAGTGGGATACTGCAGCAGCGCATGCGGTAGTTTGCGCCGCTGACGGTAAGATTCTAGAATACCCAAGCTTAAAGCCAATGATATATAACAGTAGACCGGGCACTTTATTAAATCCATCTTTTATCGTATGTGCTGGAATAGATCAAACATAGGCGAATTTTTACGTAAGTAAATAGAATAATAATGTGGCTAGTAGATAGAACTGGGACAAAAGTTGAGCGTGAAGAGCAGAGTTTGATCAGGCTTAGGTTTAATCTCTAGTGTCTTTCTATTTTGTCTGTGTGCTTACCATTGAAAATTTCGTCGTATTCTTACAACGAGATTCCAAAAAAAAGCGCCAATGGCGCTTTTTATGAAACTGTAATTTTATCCTGCACTGGCGGTTCCTCCCCCACCTGCTCCTCCAGCACTTCCAAATGATGGTGCTGCAAGTGGAGCTCCAGTGGCTCCAGCACCTCCACCGGCAGCGGTTGCCTCGCCTATTGTGGTAGGGTCAATATTGGCGGCTAAGGCGCTGTTGAGTAATTCCTCTTCAGTAACACCACACTCCCTGGCTGCATTAGCTATAGGTTGTGCCAAACTTGGAGCTGCGGCAAAGGCAAAGGTCATTATCGTCTCGGCAGCATCTAGCTTATTACAAGTCGCGTAAGAGGTTGCTGTGGGGGTCAAGCCCTGATTTGCAGCAGCTACCTGATTGAATATATCTTCCAGAGATAAACCATCCGAAAATGCATTATCAAATATACCTTTGATTGGAAGATTAGAATTTACATCGCTAGCTACATCCGCATTAACTGCATGGGGGGTTAGTAACATACCAATGGTTATAAATGTTGCCAGTACTCTCATGGTATGGGCCTCCAGTTTATTAGTGATTAAATAAATGCTCTGTACTTCTTAAACTTCAAGACTATAATAATTGAAATGCAGCATGTCTGAAATAATATTACTTTATGATAAAGAGTAATAATAATTTTTCTTAGGAAAATATAGCAAAACCTCTCTGTTAAGCTTGTGTTAATTGTGGGGCGAGATTAACCAATACAATAATTGTTAGTATTTATATGTTGTTAATATTTAAAGATAAAGGTTTTGGCTTTATAATATATTTCCAATAGATACAAAGACATCACTGTTGAATCTTATATTTACAAAAAATATTCACAAATATATTATATTCTCTTTTGAAATGTAGCCATTTAAGAATAACTTCTATACTTATATATTACTCCTATCTACATAATAGATCCTTGTCCGACCGCTATGTATATCGTAAATAGATATTTTTGCGTAAATATTGTTGTTCAAGGAAAGATAGGCATGTTTAAAAATTATGGTAAAAACTATATCAAAAATTATTTTCGTCAAGATAGTGACAATGAAATAGATCTGCTTAACGGTGCTTCTTCTGCTAGAAAGAGAAATAATAGAATTTTAAAGAATCATGAATCTAGGTTGCTTTTGGTTCAAGTGTTTTTTAGTTGTTCTTTGATTTCGTTAGTATTCATTACGGTTGTTAATATGAATGAGCATAAATTAACTGAGATGTATAAGTTGCTTTTAATAGTATCTATATTATTATGCGTCATTATATATCCGTTGTTTGGTGTTTATAAGCAGTCGGCAAATTTTTCTATTATGATCTGCAGGATCTCATTGGCATGGACTGCAACTGTAACAATAATGATCGTGATAGGATTTTTGACAGCAACAAGTCAATTTTATTCCAGTGAAATAATAATTATTTGGTTTTCGATCGTTGCTATATTACAAGTTCCGTTATTAAAGTTTAACTATTTTTCGGCGTATATATATCGCAAAAAATATACAAAACAGATACCTAGTATAGTCGTGGGGTTGGGAAGAACCGCTCGATATCTGACCTATAAAATAAACAAGAATTATTGGATGCCTGACACTATTATAGGAATGGTTGATGGTTTAAACGAAGGAATACCTAGTGATGTCCATGGCGATCTATCGACTCCATTACTAGGTGATCTAGATAATATAAAAGAAATAATTGATAAATATCAAGCAAAAAGGGTTTATGTGTCTCTGCCACTTCGCATGGCCGAAAAAGTTGAAGAATTGAATGATTACCTCATTGATTTCAATGTTGATGTGATTTGGGTGCTAGATCTTTCTGATTGGAAGCTGCTTAATTATTCAGTCAGAGAAGTTGCCGGCATCCCGATAATTAGTCTAAACGAGAGCCCAGTTTCGGTTTCAAGGGTAATGATCAGTATAAAGCATTCAATGGACAAGCTTATCTCGATAGTTATGTTGGTAATGCTGGCGCCTTTGTTAATTTTTACTGCTATAGCCGTGAAAGTCACATCCCCCGGGCCGATTTTATTTAAACAACAACGTAATGGGTACGACGGCAGTGTTATCTATATCTGGAAATTTCGTAGTATGAATGTTCATGTAGATAGTGAGGTCAAACAAGCGGCCAAAGGCGATGCACGAATTACTAAGGTGGGAGCCTTTTTGCGCCGGTCTTCAATTGATGAGCTACCACAGTTGTTTAATGTGCTGCAGGGCACAATGTCTTTGGTAGGTCCTCGACCTCATGCTATTGCTCACAACCATTACTATTCTGCAAGAATTAGTACCTATATGGTTAGGCACAGAATTAAGCCAGGCATAACTGGGTTAGCGCAAATAAATGGCTGTCGGGGTGAAACTGAAACTATCGATAAAATGCAACGACGGGTGGAATATGATCTGCATTACATTAATAACTGGTCACTTTTGGAAGATTACAGAATCTTGTTGAAGACCCCATTGAGTCTTTTATCCAAAGACATATATTAATTGCAAGGTACTGTTCGAGTACAACTAAATGAATTTTTTAGGTATTCGGTCTAGTTACTTCTATATGTTGTGGTGGACAGTTTTACAAAAATTAATTCAGGGCGGTTTGTTGTACTGTATCTAGTATAAAGATTTTCGGAAATTAGTAACAAATGTATTTTTGGGCTATATATTTATAGATGCAGATGGTTTGTTCGCGGATGTTGTTAGCGTAATATATTCGGCCGGTTGCTTTAAACCTACAATTTTACCTAGTCTGTTACTTGTAAATACCTGTATAGCCTCATAGACATTCGATTGTTACCTTATCTGTTAGGCGTACTAGGGGTGAATAATGGTATGTCTTTGCAGATTTTATCTTGTCTGAATTTATCAAGTACTAGCATTGGGCATACGGTAGCTTGTCTACTGTAATGTGCCAATAGTGCTCGTGCGGCTTTAGGTGCTTGTTGGTAAACTCGTTCGAGTGCTTCAGTAGTCATATTTCGACTGTTGATATTTAGCTTGCGCCAGCCATTAAACCCCGCTTGCACAATAGCTTCGTTACTGGCTATTTCCCAGGGACCATAGAGGACCGCCTGGTTGACTGCATATAAGTATTCAACATCTAACTGTTGTAGATGTGATTTCATCAGCGCTAGGTTCGCCCAACTATAGGGCCATTGCGGTCTTAAACTAATGGCTTTTTTGTGTGAATGGTAGGCCATAAGTATAAATTTATTAAACAAACTGTCGTCTTGATAATGACTAATAGCTCGTAAATAGTGAATTCTACCTAAATACTCCCAATATTCTGCATTATCAGGATTAAATCTAATAGACTTCAGAATTTTATCTTCGGCTTGTATTAGCTCAAATTCGGAAATAGGCATGGTAATATCGACACTTTCAATCCAGTTTTTAACTGGGTAGTGAATGATATCGGCGATAGCCAATCTAGTGGCATGATAAGTAACCCAGCAACAGAGAGTTATGGCTAATAAAGTAATAAACTTTTTAAAACTATTAATCATTGCAATTGGATAATTTTGGCGGGAGTGTCCAGAAATAATTCTTTGGCGAGGTCTGCAGAATATTCGGCCTCAATACACTTATAGGCTTCGGATAACACAGGTGGGCGATGTTTAATATTATGTGCATCACTGGCTATAATGGTAGCCCAGTCATTACTTAAAAATTGATGTGCGACTTTATGGGCCGCTTCGCCGAATTTTCCTGTCACTGACATAGCAGTTAACTGAAATAGGCAACCACGCTCTATATAGGGGGCTGCTTTATTGATATCTCTCATTATCGTTTTGTTGCGCTCCGGATGGGCTATCATTGGTAATATATCTCTTTGAAGTAACCAGTCAACTAACTTGTCACTCCCTGGAGGAATACCCTCGTGGGGAAATTCAAGAAGCATCACATTCTTACCGCATAATTTTCCGATATAGGGTAATTCGTTAGTGGCATACATGTTTAAAACTTCGCTACAAAGCCTGACCTCGCCGGCGACAGAGATATTTATCTCTAATTTATGTTCGGCTAACAAAGCTTTTAAACGGCAGAAAGGGGCCTGTAGATTACTGCTATTGTTTTCATATCTACCAGGGTGTACATGAGGAGTGAGCACCATGTGAGTGATACCATCAGCAATAGCGAGTTTAAACAACTCAATTGACTGGTCATCGTTGACAGCACCGTCATCGACTCCCGGTAGTAAGTGGCAATGTAAGTCAATCAAGAGTTAGCACCGGTATAGCCATAGTTGTCATAGTAACCACTGTAGTCCTCACCATAGTACTTTTCGACATTCTTGACATCTACATGATTAAGTACGACACCGGCAATGTTGCCATTAACCTGACGTATCCGCTTCATACCGTTTCTGGCGTGGTGAGAGGTGGTTGAATCAGCCTTAACCACGTACAAGTATGCATCGACAATAGGCGCTAGTACCAGTGCATCACTCACGGCCTGACAGGGTGCAGTATCTATTATAACCTTGTCATAAATCAGAGATAATCCATGTATTAAGTCTGCAAAACGTTTTGACGAAAGTAGTTCCGATGGATTCGGAGGAAGTATTCCGCATGTGAGTACATCAAAATCCCCTTCGTCGTAAGTGCTGATACATTCTTCCATTTCATGGGTTTGTGCGACAAGGTTCGATAGGCCATTTCTACGGGGACTTAATTCCAGCGCTTTGTGTATTGAAGGTCTGCGCATATCTGCATCGATTAACAGTACAGTACCTACCTGGGCCAGTGAAAAGGCCAGCCCCAGGGACGTCGATGTTTTTCCTTCTCCTGGAACAGAGGAAGTGACACTGATTACTTTATAGGGATTGTCCAGTGAAGATAATATTACCCCGGTGCGTATAGTGCGCAAAGATTCAGAGTAGGTAGAATGCGGGTGGTCATGAAAGTGATTGTAGCTAGGGTTCTGGTTTCTTCTATCACTTTCAAGTAACGGCAAAATACCCAACAGCACTTCGTTTAACTTAGTCTCCACGTCAAAACTGGTTTTAATGGTGTTATCTAAAGCCCTTAAAATAAAAGCAACCATTACAGCGAACATAAAGCTGGCAAAAAATGCCAGGGCCACGAGAAGTTTTATGTTTGGTTTAATAGGCTCTATAGGCGTGGCAGCAAGGTCAGTAATGCGTGCGTTTGCTGTTTTTAAATCGCCGGTAGCACTTGTTTCACTAAAGCGAGTATAAAATTGGTCAAATAATGCTCTTTTGGTATCAACATCTTGTTGTAATTCATTGAGCTTGAATTCTTTACTGCTGAGCTGTTGCATATCGTCTCTGGTTTCATCGAGGCTCCCTTCTAAGGATTTAACTGTCTCAACAGAAATTTTGTATTTATTCTCAATGCCTCTGGCAATAGAGATAATTTGTTTATTTAGGTTGCTATAGGCTCTGGAAAGTTCGGAGCTGATTGCTTTCATTTTGGGGTGCTTTCTACCGTAGCGATTAGAAACTTCAGAACGTCTTAACTCGACTCCAGCAACAACTTCTTTAAGGTTTTGTACTAAGGCATGCCCTAATATGGAAGGAATAAGCTGTAATCTGTTGGCATTTGTACTGCCAATTTCTTGGATTTGATTGTATAAACTTAGTAGTTCAAGACGTTCTCTTCTTGAATCTACTAATTTCGAAGATACTAATTCAATTTCACGCTCAGCCATCCCTAATCCGCCGTCAATACCGATGATCTTCTCTTTTTCTCGGTATTGCTGTAAGCGATGTTCGGCCGATGTTAATTCAACTCTTTGGCCTTTTAGCTGTTTATTAAGCCAAGTGGTCGCTTTTACCGTCAGTTCTAGCTTCGCCGCTAAATTATCTTCAATGTAGGTATCACCAATGGCGTTAGCCATTGCAGATGACAATTTAGGATCTGAAGATTCAAAACTAATTTTTACTAATTGTGTTTTTTTAATCGGGGAGACGGTCAAATTTTCCAAGAAACTATCGATCATATTTTCAAGGATTATATCATCGGTCTCTTTTTTTGACTTTTCAGTTTGAGTGCTAAATAAGGAAGGAAAATATTCGGAAACTGTCTCTTTAATACTAAATTCTTGTATAAATTTAAATTTTTCAGGTAATTCAATTTCAGGCAAGTTATAGGCAGGGTGATTCAATAGCTGGTATTTCAAAATGACCTTTTTCGCCAAGCTTCGCGACTTAAGTATTTCAAATTGTGTCAATAGGTATTCACTGCTGCCGTCTAACCCATATACCTCTTGAATAGATACTACATGTGTCTGTTGGGATTCAATCAACAGAGTACTTGTTCCTTTAAAGATAGGCGTGATGTTGAAAACAATTAAAGTTGTTAACAAGGTGACAATGACAGAAAAACCGAGAATGCCCCATTTCTGGCTCATCAGGACTCGCCAGAATTGGCGCAAATCTATAATTTCTTCAGAATTGACTAAAGTGATTTGATCTTTGCTACTCGCTTCCATGCTTGTATCCAGACTCTAGGTATTGGCTTTAATATTACTTAGAATAGATCTTAAATATAATTCACTTCCTTGCGAATATGTTAATTAAAAAAATAAATAAGAATGATTAGAAGAAACTTTCCTCTATGGTTATGACGTCACCCGGTTGAATTTTAGCGTTATTTCTAATTTTGTTACGTTTACTTGAACCATCGCGAAGCACATACATTTTACTGCCTGACGCTCTTTCTGTATATCCCCCCGCTAAAGCAACCGCTTTATGCAGTGTTAAACCGGGTTGGTACGGATAGGCTCCTGGACTTTCAACTTGGCCGTTGATGTAGAACTCCCGGTAACCTATAATCTCAATGTTGACATTTGGGTTAACAATATACCCATTTGCTAGTTCTTTGGTAATAAGCTGACTGAGTGTGCCTATAGTCATATCCAGTGCTTTTATCTCACCCAAAAAAGGATAGGAAATTGTACCTGCATCGCTTAAGGTGAATTCGGCACTAAGCTCTTCTTCACCAAAGACCTTAATACTGATCTTATCTCCGGAGCCTAGCTGGTAGTCCGAGAAATTCTCCGCTTGAGCTATTGAAAAGATGCTAAAGAAAAATGCGGCGATCAAAAACATCGTGATTTTGCTAAGTGTTGGTTCCATTATCGCACCTTCAGTAACAAAGGTACAATGCTCGCTAGAGAGTACCTTGTAGTGTGAACATTAAAATATTCTTTTTAAAGCTACCATCAGAGACATTGGAATTTTTTTCTATCATTGTATATCCAAGCCCTAGGTTTAACCATCGACGTGTTTCGTAATTTAACGCGACTAACAAGGTTTTTGTATCATCGTCTTGAGTGCTACCACTAAAATCTGCATTGAGTAGGCTATAGGCTATAGTTGATTTTAAAGTATCATTCCAGTAATGACCCCAATTAATCCCGTAAGTAGTACTGTCGATGTGTGAATCGGCCGTAGTCGATTCACCAAACTCTTGACCGGTGCTAAAGATAAAAGTGGAATAGGTTTTAGGGTTCCAATTTATGGAAGCGTCCCATGTACCACCACTAGTATCGGTTAAACTGCTGTCTTTGAAGTTTTTATCCGCCCAACCTACTTTTATTGTACCTGAGGTTTTAGCGGTGGCTTCCCATGTAGCACCGACCAGAAAGAGAGTATTGGTATTGTCTTTATTTGAATCTTCGTAGTCGATTCTATTTTGGGAAGCTTCAAATACCGCTGCAGTTTTAGCCGTCATCCGGTATCCGAACTTTGCTCCAAAACTAATTCTGTCGTAATCTCTGCTGTCGGTAACTGAATCGAAGTTAGTGAAGTTTTTGTCTTCATAAGCAGCGTTTAGCTCAATCCGCCCTTTAGCATCCACCCCACCGTAAGTATAAATAGCTTCCATAGAGTTTAAATCAAACTCTAATACGCCATCGGTAGCTGTCGCCCCCCCTGTTTCATCGCCTCTGGCCTCGTGACCTTTAATCATGGATATTCGATAGTCGAAACGATTTCGACTATCGAATATGGTGTTTGCTGATCCCGTTAAGTTGTGGTCCAGATAGTTATCAGCAGTGCTGCTATGCAATATGCCTTTCTCTATAGTGTAACTTAGTCGGAGCAGACTGCTCTCAGTTTCTGCCTCTAATAATAAATTAGGAGTTATTCTTGTTATATGTGAGCTCTTGGTACCTGTCTCTTCTGCAAGAATATTATCGTCATAGCCAGTCGCAAAGTTTAGACTAGGGTATAAATTCATTTCACCAATAGGAATTGCAGCTGGTTCCACTGCAAATACAGAATTTGAATTGAAAAATAATATGGAGCTAACGATAGATACAAATATGGGTGTGGAATTGCGTTGCATGAACTTCCTTCCTGAAATAGTTTCGCTTAGCTATGTGCTAAATTAACATATGCTTTTTATTATAATTGAATAAAATTAGTTACGTTATATTGACAGGTACTAATACCATGTAACTCCTGAAAATAAAATGTTTTTAAATGAATTGTAATTTGCCAAACGGTATAATGTGCTAGATTTAATACAAAAAACATGTTGTTCATTGTTTGTTAACTTTCTGAGCATGTGTTGATTCTTTGGCATTGGAATTAGATTCACCAGAGTGTGGTTCTTCGGTCGTGTTATAAATTTAAATTAGGCGTAATTAATGCAAAAAGATTTTTCTCAATTACAGCCGGATCTGGTACTGGATTTGGTTGAGTCGTACGGCTACCAAGTCAGTGGCCAGTCATACCCTTTAAACAGCTATGAAAACCGGGTTTTTCAAGTGGGTTTGGAGGACGGTGGATCAGTGATCGCCAAATTCTATAGACCAGAGCATTGGTCGAAGCAGCAGATAGCAGAAGAGCACAGCTTTGCCGATAGACTTTATAAAGCGGATGTGCAGATCGCCGAGAATATTGTTAACGATAACGCAGATTCTGTGATCGAGCTTGGCGGCTATCTTTGCTCGCTGCAGAAAAAAATTATAGGGCGTGTTCCCGAACTGGATGATCTGGATAGCATGTTCCAGCTAGGGCAGCTGATTGGTAGTATGCATTTACAGGGAAAAGACTGGCTTTTTATGCATCGACGCAGTTTTAATATTGTAAGGATGGGCTGTACAGGCAGTGCATATTTAGCTGAAAATTGGATTCCTAAGAAGCTGCAAGGGCGCTACACAAGTATCATAATGGAGCTGTTGAGCGCCATAGCTGATTGTCTGCCGGACGATTTTGATAGCCACTTTATCGGCGCGCACGGTGATTGCCACTTGTCTAATGTGTTAATGAGTCGCGATGGTCCTGTCATGTTGGATTTTGACGATTGTATGATGGCGCCAGCGGTGCAAGATATTTGGATGTTTTTGGCCGGCGATCAACCTCAGCAGAAAAGGCAATTATCCGAGTTGATAGAAGGTTATGAAGAGTCGACAGAGTTCCCCCATTATCAGCTGGAGTGGATTCCGGCAATGCGCGCTCTGCGGGTAATTAATTATACCGCTTGGTTAGCCAGACGCTGGAGTGATCCGGCTTTCCCCTTGGCTTTTCCCTGGTTCGATACCGAGGATTATTGGCTGCAACACCTTAAGCAGCTTCAGCAATTAGTCAATGACTTCAACAGCGAGCAATTTTCCTCTAAAGGTTCCGGTGAGGTAAGTGGGAACCGGTAATTACACTGCTGCTAGTAACTAATAAGCAGTAACGACTAGTATTTGAGTTGCTTTTAGCTGAAGATACCGAAAATTTAATCTAATCAGTAGTAGGCTATGTATGAGTAAGGTAAAAAAAGACGTTCCATTTAGAGCGATTAATATCGCTGTATTAACAGTTTCTGATACCCGCACCACAGCCACAGATAGTTCTGGCGATCTGCTGGCGCAAAGCGTCGAAACAGCTGGACATCAAGTCGCCCGCCGGGAAATTGTGATTGATGATATTTATAAAATTCGTGCCTGTGTGTCGCAGTGGATTGCTGATGAGCAAGTACATGCCATTTTGATTACCGGTGGAACAGGGTTTACCTCGCGTGATAGTACACCAGAGGCGATGATTCCCCTTTTTGATAAAGAGATTGATGGTTATGGTGAGTTGTTCCGCAGTGTCTCGTATCAGGATATTGGCACTTCGACGATTCAATCGCGCGCAGTGGCTGGTGTCGCTAACCGCACAGTGATATTTTGCATGCCGGGTTCTCCCAATGCCTGTCGTACCGCCTGGGAAAAAATTATTTGCCAGCAGTTGGACGTGCGTCACGGGCCCTGCAACTTTGTTGAAATGGTGATGCCCGGCGATCAAAGTTTCTGTGTAACACGTGATTAATTAGGGAGCTATTAGATGGAGTTTTCTGCAGTAGTGCTCGCTGGAGGGCAGGGAAGTCGCATGGGCGGTCTGGATAAGGGCATTGTTCAATACCGAGAGCGCAAAATGATTGAGTGGACTTTGGATGTAATCAAACCTTTGGTGTCGCAGTTACTGATTAGTTGTAACCGCAATCTGAGCGATTATATGCCATTAGCTGATAGCGTTGTCTGTGATCGTATAGCAGGATCTCTGGGACCGCTGGCAGGTATCCATGCGGCTATGGAATCTGCTGCCTCAACAACCTTGTTGGTATTGCCTTGCGATACCCCGCTAATTAGCGGCTCTATCATCGAGCGAATACTGCAGAGCGCCGCTGACAACCCCGATGCCATTGTAGTACTGGCCGAGGATGAGTTTTTACACCCATTACACGCGGCGATCCCGGTTGCGTTAAAGCAGTCTCTGGAAGATTATTTGATCGATGGCGGCAGGGCAGTACGAAAATGGTACTACCAGCACAACGTTGTAAAGTTGCAGGTCTCAGCGCAAGAAAGTGCATTACTGGTCAATATTAATACGACTGAAGAACTTCAGTCGTATTAATAAGTCGTAAGACGTAAGACGTAAGTGGGAAGTGGGAAGTCATATTTGTGTCGTTATTTGCACATTGGCTTGATCAAGAGTAGAGTGCGCTGCTGAAAATCCTGGATCTCAATTAGGAAGCACATTAGTACTATGTCCTCAGTTCTCGCGCCACTCGCCCGCTACCAGCAAGATTTAAAACGTGAAGATTTCTCCTACGATGCCTCTCAAGAAATCGCTGTAAAACATTTACAGCGATTGTATGATGAGTTGGTTCTCTCTCAGGCTGACAAACCTAAGGCCAGTTTTTTTGGCAAAATGTCAGCTGTATTCAGCAAAACTGAGAATAAAGTACCGGTGAAAGGCCTGTATTTCTGGGGAGGTGTGGGGCGCGGCAAAACCTACTTAATGGATACCTTTTACGACAGTCTGCCGTTTGAGCGCAAAGTACGAACTCACTTTCATCGCTTTATGCAGCGTGTGCATGCGGATTTAAGAGTCCTTGAAGGGCAGCAGAATCCACTGGATGCCATTGCTAAAATTTATGCAAAAGAAGCCTGTATTATCTGTTTTGATGAGTTTTTTGTATCGGACATCACCGATGCGATGATTCTCGGTGGATTATTTGAGCGCTTATTTGCAGAGGGAGTGGCGTTGGTGGCCACCTCCAATATCGTCCCAGATGGTCTCTATCTCAACGGGCTACAGCGTGCCCGTTTCTTGCCCGCCATAGCGCTACTTAAACAGCATACAGAGATAGTCAATGTGGACGGTGGTGTCGATTATCGTCTGCGGGTATTGGAACAGGCAGAGCTCTATCACTGTCCCTTGGACAGTGCTGCCGATACCAGCTTAAACAAAAGTTTTGAAAACCTGGCGCCGGATTTGGATGAAGTGGTCGAGAACGAGCTGATCGAAATTAACGGCCGGGGTATATTATCCAGGCGCTGCTGCGAAGATGTGGTTTGGTTTGATTTTTCAGATATCTGCCTGGGGCCTAGATCGCAAAACGACTACATTGAAATCGCCAAGCTGTTCCATGCAGTACTTGTTTCGAACCTTCCGCAAATGGGCCGGGAAAACGACGACGCAGCTCGACGTTTTATCAATATGGTGGATGAGTTCTACGACAGCGGTGTAAAGCTGATTATTTCAGCAGCGGTACCGATCTTTGAAATATATACCCAAGGGAAATTAGAGTTCGAGATAGAACGCACCAAGAGCCGTTTGTTAGAAATGCAATCTCATGAGTATCTGGCGCGAGAGCATAAAGCATAAAAACAGTCGGAAGTTGGAAGTTGGAAG
>ASZI01000003.1 GCA_000416315.1 Osedax symbiont Rs2
GGTTCGAACCCCGCCACCTCCACCACACACAATTCCCAAGAGTCACCGGGAATGCCTGAAAGCCCTTTAACAGCAATGTTTAAGGGCTTTTTTTTGCCTGTAACTTCCCAGCACGTCCTATTGAATCCCGCATTACTTGGGGGTATATTAATGTATATGTACCCCTTTTAGGGCTATATCCCCAAAATTAGTACCCCCAGCAAGGCTACAACCAAGAGGGTTCAAGCTATGCCGCTATCTACTAAGCAGATAGAAAACGCTAAACCAAAGGAAAAGGATTACAAGCTATCCGATGGCGAAGGGATGTTTTTGCTCGTTAAGAAAAACGGCTCAAAATACTGGCGTTTAAAATATAGATTTTTGGGGAAAGAAAAAACATTCTCACTTGGTGTGTACCCCCTGGTTAAATTATCAACAGCCCGCAGTGAAAAAAGCAAAGCCAAACTCCTACTTAATCAAGGTATCGATCCAAGCGCCAAAAAGAAAGCTGATAAAACTCAGGTACGACTGAATACTGAAAACAATTTTAAAGCCATTGCATTAGAGTGGTTTGATATTCACCAGAAAAATAAAGTAGAAAGGCACAAGAGTAGAGTTAAAAGCCGAATGGAGCGTGACCTATTCCCTACCCTTGGTTATCTCCCTATCAACCAAATCACCGCCCCAGTTTTACTTGAAGCTCTCAGGGCTATAGAGAAAAGGGGCGCTGTTGAATCAGCCCATCGCACTAAACAGATAGCCGGCCAAATCTTTAGATATGCTATCGCAACAGGGCGAGCGGAAAGAGACCCTACCCCTGACTTGAAAGGCGCATTACAGCCACCCATTAAAAAGCATCACGCCGCTCTGACTGAGCCCCGAGATGTGGGCCACTTGATGGTAGCAATAGATAACTTCAACGGAACCATTGTGGTTAAAACAGCCCTCCACTTGTCGGCACTATTCTTTTGCCGCCCCGGTGAGATAAGACACCTTAAGTGGTCTGATATTAACTACGAAGAGAATCGGATTGAGCTTATTGCGAGCAAAACTAAGCAGCAGTTGATAATTCCCTTATGTACACAAGCAATAGCACTAATAGAAAACCTTAAAGCATACAATGGCAGCAGCCCATATTTACTCCCTTCCGCTAGAGGTGGTAGTCGTTGTCTGTCCGAGAACGGGGTCAGGGTAGCTTTGCGATCAATGGGCTACGATAACGATACAATGACACCGCACGGCTTTCGAGCCATGGCTAGAACTCTACTAGATGAGATACTTGAGTATCGTATTGAGTGGATAGAACAGCAACTTGCACATACCGTAAAAGATCCGAATGGTCGAGCTTACAACCGCACCAAACACTTGAAGCAACGAACTGAAATGATGCAAGCATGGGCTGATTACTTGGACAAATTAAGAGACAAAGCATTAGCCAAAAACGTTGTCACAGGTAACTTCAACAGGGCTTAACCACCAGCTCTGACCAGTTTTGCCAGCCTAGGGTAGCTCCCGAATTAGCGGTATCCTCACCGCTTGGCTGGTAAATTTAACGAGGGTCGGCACTAGAGGAAATGTTATGAGCGTATTACTTAGATTGAAGGATTATGTGACGGTAGAGGAAGCTTCTGTAATTTTAACTGATGTATTACAGGAGGGCATAACAGAAGAAGATATTATTAACTTAGCAGAAAGCAATAAACTCAAACTCTGTATGGAATTTCACGAAGTAGAATACTTGAATCATGATAGGCAGCATCTACAAATTGAAGACAATAATTCTGTAGATAAAGATGATCCAGATTTTTTTGACTTAGTGTTTCTTGGTGTCGATTTAGACAGTATCCAAGGCGTTTGGGATATATGCCGTAGCGTAAATTTATATGATCTTTTTTGCCATTCAAAAGGTATTGAGCGATTTAAATATGATGATCCTGGTGTCGATTTAATGCTTAGAAAAGGCAATTACTATCTCGCTGATGATGAACTACCATTCGACCCGCTTACCCATCATGACGATTCTAACGATTATCGCATACTTAATAAACACCCTCATTATGACATTATTATCAGTAAAATTGAGATCGATCTTTTAATGGAGTCTTACTTAAACGAAAAGAAAAAATATACTGAATTAACTATTAATACGACTAACAGAGGGCAATTAAGCGTTTCTAACCCTCTCCTAGAATCGAAGCAAGAAAAAATAAACGGGCTCCAAGCTGAGGTTGCATTATTAGACAAAGAAATATCAAGACTAAAGAAGTTACAGTCACCAACCATAGAGCCAACAGAAAACAACTCGCTTGGGGTAAACAAGGAAAAGAATTTACATAAAACCATTGGCTCGCTGACTCAAGCGATGCTTCACTATGGGCCAAGTAGCATCAAGAAATCAGATGGAAGCTTGAATAAGCTTAAGTTAGCAGAGCTATTAGAGGAAAGATTCCCACCAAAAAACCCTAACGGTTGTTCTGCGAGAGCTATAAGCACTCGCATTAATGAAGGCTTTAAACATATGTGATATTTAGCAGCTGCCATTTAGTTTTAGCAGCTGCTTATTGTATTTGGCAGCTGGAATGAAATAGCTCCAGCAGATTAATAGACTTGCTCCGAATCACTCAAAAGGAGATCAGGGCATGTCAAAACGTATTATTAGGCTTCCACAGGTAAAGAGCTTTACGGGCCTATCAAGAAGCACCATTTATCGTCGTATGGATGACGGTACTTTTCCTAAATCTATTTCAATTGGCGGGAGGTTACAGGGTTGGCTAGAAAGCGATATCCAGGGATGGATAACTGAACAGATTGAAGCCGCCGGCTTGGAGGCTTAATCATGAATATGCACTCTCCAACCTTAGGTCACCGTGAAGGGAGCAATCAATCATCCCTTATCAAATTACAGCATGTAGGCTTTGAGTTCAGAGTAGATAGCCGCGTTATTGCCGGTCTGTTAAACAACCAACATAAGAATGTCCTGGCGCTATTATTACGTTATCAATCTGACTTTGAAGAGTTTGGTACTTTCGCGTTTCAAACGCGAAAGTCTGGAGGCAGAGAAACAAAGTTTGTTTTGTTAAATAGATCCCAATCTGAATTACTACTGACCTATTCCTCAAACACACCTGAATCAAGGCGTTTAAAGGTAGGCCTTATTAAAGCTTTCGATAAAGCCAGGAACACGCTTGAGGCAAGTGGTAACTACATACCCTTTTATCACGCTGTGCATGAAGATTTACAAGCGGTCATCGATAAATCAGGCAGCACTACACCTGCAACAGTTCATCACATGAACCTTGAAAAACTAATAAATAAGGCCTTTGGTTTACCCCCGGGTACCCGACAGGAGCAGCCAATAGAGATCCGGCTAATGATTGGTTCTGCTATGGCCCTAGCATCCAGGGTATATAAGCAAGCACTTGCTAACGGGCAAGACCACAAGATCGCTTACAAGTCGGTTAAAATCCAGTTAGAGGGGCATTTATCAATGTTTACTAGCCCCAAAAGACTGAAAGGAGGTTCGAAATGAAACGAGTCTTCCTATTGATAAGTAAATGTTTGGACTGTAGTATTAATTTTGTCGACTTAAACAACCGACAATGCTGGTGGATTAAACAACCGCAAGCGTCTTCTAAGCTAGGGGAACTATACCCCCGTATTAATAAATCTACTGACACCTCGTCGGTGGAATCTGCTGTATTTGGGGGCATGGGTCGGGAGCCAAAGAAAAAGCCCCCACTGCGCCTTCCTAGCTTGGCGCTGTTTTGCGGCTACCCGATCCACCCTACTTTAAATAAAGCTAGGGAAAACGTTATGTCTTATTCTCAACCTATTATCTTGAGTACTCACCCAATACTTGCAATAGTAAATCACCTCCAATTTGGAGGTGCTTTCTGATGCTTACAATAAATCACTCTGCATTCCCCAACCTTCTTATTCAAATTGCTTACAGTATTCCTATAGAAGATCTAGCTGGTTTGATTAGTTGTTCAGGGGAAGCTATTGATGAATCCTTTGCTATATCTTCCTTCGTCAACAAAATAGCCTCTTATGTTGGCTATGAAGAGACGCTGGGTAGCACATTAATGCTAACTACCGTTAATTGTGCAATACCTGACTTAGGCCATGCTATTCACCGTCTAAATAGACGTTGGGTGAATTTAAGTGTGACTCAAGAGCTAATGAAGCAAGCTGTAGGAGGTCGTAATGACAACATCATTTGATCATAACTACTGCGCTAACTTCCAAGAAACCATGATAGTTGAAGGTTTAGCTCCACCATCCCTGCCTATAGATGATGGTGCAATACATCGTTTTCGGGTTGAGGGTGATAAAGCAGATACTACTAATGGCTGGTATATTTTACATGGAGGGCAAATCCCCGCCGGTGCTTTTGGTTGCTGGAAAAGAGCGATCAGTACCACCTGGTGTGCTATCTCTGAAAATAAAATGGATCCTAAGCAGCGTAAGCAATATGAGCACCGAATGGAACACACTAAAGCTCTAAGAGCCAAGGAGAAATATCTCAGACAAAAAAAGGCTGCTATTAACTGCGGTTGTATATGGATCAAAGCTAGTCCTTATATAGATATTAAGCACTCTTATCTAATTGCTAAGCAGATCAAGCCTATTGGTCTCAAACAATTTAAGAACTCCTTGCTGATTCCTATCCAGAATTCATTGGGAGAGCTCATAAACCTGCAGAGCATTACACCTGATGGAACAAAGCGGTTCATGTATGGAGGCGCTGTTAAGGCCTGTTATACAGTCATAGGCGAACTACTAACCGCAGCCTTTGTCTGTGAAGGGTATGCCACAGGAGTAACTATCCACCAGGCCACAAATAAATGTGTAATTGTTGCTTTCAATGCAGGCAATCTTCTTCCCGTTATCAAATCTATAACTACCACCTCACCTGATATTGAGCTAGTAATCGCTGCTGACAATGATCACTGTTCAGTAAGCAATGTAGGATTGGATAAAGGCAAACTCGCAGCAAAGGCTTTTGGCTTACCGTTAGTGTATCCACTCTTTCAGAAAGGCCTTGATGGTTCTGATTTTAACGATCTTGCAGCTGTAGTTGGAATCAAAGAAGTATCAGATCAGTTAGCCCATTGCTTTAAGGAGGTATCGTAATGCCAAATGTCTTGAAGATTATCACCGCAGATGAACCAACCAATTTAGGTATGGTGGGTGACAAGCTATTAACTTCAGATGAGCAAGCCTTGCTGCTATCTATGAACGATATTTATTGCCATGTAGTAATAGGCGGTAAACATCGAGTAATGACCTATAAACCCTGCCCTATCAATGGGCTGAAAATGACTTTTGAAACGCCAAATGATATTGGTAACTACTTTGCGCATAAACCTCAAGTAGCAGGACAAAATCAAGGCGCTGCTTGGTTTAAATGGTCTGGAAAAAAATTTTATCCTGATGGAATTGGCTATTACCCTGATGTGTCAAAAGCTCCCAAAAAGATTTTTAACACCTTTCAGTCCTTGCCTTGCTCCCCTAGGCCTGGTGATGTCTCTTTGATACTGAGTCATATACATGACGTACTCTGCGGTGGCGACGGTAAAGCGAGTGCTTACTTCATAGGTTGGCTAGCCCATCTATTCCAAAAGCCTTCCCATAAACCTTCTGTGGCTATACTAATGAAATCCGCTGAGGGAACAGGCAAAGGTACGCTGTATAAACTCTTAAAGAAAATGCTGGGAACAAATGCCCACCAGGTAAATGGTCATTATCAACTAACGGGGCGATTTAATTCGGTTATAGCAGGACGTTTATTAATTTTTGGGGATGAAGTCGATCTTACCAGTAAAGCAGTATTCGATAAGGCAAAAGGAATTATCTCAGAGCCTACACTTAGCCTGGAGCTTAAAGGAATAGACCCTGAACCAGTACCTAATTACGCCAGGTTTATCTTTGCAGGCAACCACGACCGCATAATCTCCGCCGGCACTAGAGAGAGGCGCTTCTTGGTAATAGAACCTTCTATACACAGGGCCGATGATGAAGCCTATTGGCGAGAGCTTAATCAAATAATAGATACTCACGGTGGAGACACCTTCCTATACCACTTATTGAATTTAGATCTGACTGACTTTAACCCTTATAAAGCGCCTGCCACCAAAGGTTTGATTGATGAGAAAATCGTGAGCTTAAAACCTGCCCTTGCGTATATTTATGATGAGTTATGTAAACCAAAACCATTCGGTGGATCAGTAAGAATCACCTCGACTAACTTAGTACAAATGTTCCAATTTTGGTCCGATATAAATGTTGAAAAAATTTCCGTATCCTCAGCACGGAGCCAAATTGGTAAAGCAATGGCTGCTCTACAAATTCCTATGACTGGTCGCTCAGATAGAGGCTCTGGAAAGATATATGAGTTGCCAAGTGGCGGGAAGTTGAGGGCTCTATTCGCATCAAACCTAGGACATGAAAGCGATGATATTTTTTAAAAACAATAAATACCTGCACCACCTATACCACTTTTCCTTCAACCTCCGATTTTAAAGGGGCTCAAGGTGGTACAGGTTTTACTAAAATTCATATTACCTATACCACTAAATACATCAGCAACACTGCAGAGTATGCTATTAAAGGGATTTGGTGTGGTACAGGTTTTTTGAGGTTGTCTGAGACCTATACCATATTTAGCCAAAGGTGGTATAGGTGGAACAGGCCTGTTTTGGCTAATTTTAAAACCTATACCAGTAGTACCTCTTGCAAGACGGATGACACGGACAGGTGGGGTAGGTAAACACGGCTTTTTTCTCTTCGAGACAAACACCTAATAACTTATCACTGCTAAGTTAGGTCTGTTAGACTTTGACTTACAGTAAAATAGATGAACTAGCTCATATTTGGTCTTCAACCAATATTCGAATAATAGAAAGGTGTTGTGAGTAGACGGTGCCGGTGACGGCCAATAATCGTACAACTATGAGACATGACAAAACGTTTATGCCGTGAAAAGATTTACTAAGACACTGGAAAATTTTATTGGCTTACAAAGTACCGCTAAATCAGCAAGTAAACTAGCGCTTATACAAAAACACGAGCGCTGACCTTTGAGTCGCTCTTAAAGTAAGATATTTTCCGTTCTCCCTATCCACATCTATAATTAAAGAAAACTTGTCAAGGTTAACGATTACCAATATACTGTACTTAGTTAAATCGTTATCCCCGAGGTCTATTATGAAAATTCAGAACCGTGAAACCAAATCTAATAACAGTATTTCTGTATCCAATGACAGGTATGACGCGGTCAACATTGCAGCAGACCGTTTTGAAAATTTAGCAAAAGAGTTAGCTGACCAAATGAGAAATGAGTTTAAAGCTAATATCAAACCCCAGCTAGCACTCCCAGATAGCCAGTTTATAACGGATCTAATTATCCAATGCATGTCTGAGAAAACAGTTTCAGAAATAACTCCAGAGAAAAAAAGACTAAATAATCGCTTACGTAGCCGCACACGTTTTTTTGATAATATTCGTGAAAATGGAGGGTTATACACTTCAGCAGAGGTAGCAAAGCTATTAGGGGTTAGTAAAGTAACCGTTAAAAAGAAAAAGGATACCAGTAAGCTATTAGCACTAGATCTAAACGGAGAGTTTGTTTTCCCTGCTTTTCAGTTTACTGTTGATGACGAGTTTAGTGAAAAAGGTATTTTGAAAGGAGTGGCAGAAATACTTCCAAATCTTACTCACTTGAGTGATGTTATGCAGTATGGTTTTTTTGTTCAAAAACGAAATGTATTAGACAGCAGTGTTCTAGAAGGGAAAGAATTCACAATTATAAGCATGCTGAAAAACGGAGTTAATGGTAATGACCTACAATCAATAATTCGCTTGACGAAAACCTTTGGTACACAAGATCCCGCATAATAAACGAGGAGGTTGTAAACATACTTACAACCTCTCTCTACATACTATATTACTGGGATATTCAGATCATTAACCAATATTTCTTCGGCTAATTCTCCTCCATACTCAAACTCACTGAGTACTGTTAATACCTCTGTACGTATCACGCCTTTACCTGATGAATCACTGTCCCATAGAACAATACAAGGTTCGAGTGTGACATTAGATATGTACTTCAATCCATCGGCATGTTCCGACAACTTTTCAGCTAATATCTGTGTTGTTCTATAATTACCACAAGTTAACTGATGAGCTGTTGCAGGTATTTTCGGTGCTAATCGAGCAATATCTACAATTTTTAAGTCTTTCTCTGTCACCAATGTCGCCATATGATAATAATCTAGATCAGTGACTTTAATAGCAGGCACATTTTGAAACACTTCTTTCATTGATGTTCTTGGCGTGTAAGCAGCATATAAGCTACCAATACCTTCTTTCATCAACCCATATCTGGAATATTCCCCATTAGGGTTAAAAAACACCCCGCAACCTCCACGCTGGCCTTTTTGTAAACGGTAAGTTTTACTTCCAGATGGATAATCAGTCAAACTATCTCTGATTTGTGCGGTGGTTAGTGCCTCAATTTGTGCCTTAATCTTTTCGTCGTGGTTTTCCTCTAATTCTATTCCCATTGAATACTCCCGAATTTGTATATACTGATAAAGCCATATTCATAGCCGTCTCCGTTATGTTTTATATTCACCTATGAGAGGACACTCTCATAAGCACGATGCTAAACAGGTGCCTAGCAACTGAAAGCTTATAACAGACAATGGGTTACAGTCCACATCGAACATCATAATCCGCATCATTCTATAAGGGGTTTGAAGTCCAACGGTACGAACGAAAGGACTATTTATCGAATAAACTTTGAATATTTTGACTTAATTATTTTTCTGAATTAGGCAGCTTCCAAAATCAAGAAACAGATGATATTCCTTCATTATTATTGGTCCGTTAATCAGGAATGAAGATTCGGAAACCTAAATCCGTTTTTTTAAATATCACAACTGGCGAAGTGATCTGCATAACCGGACGAGCTTCTAAACGACTACCCCATTACCTTGATGGTTAAGGGTCCCTAGCAATATTGTCTTTACCACGGGCGTGAGAAACTCGCGGTTTGCGAGCAAATTTCGGGCTTTTAGCGTAGCCGCCACCAGTTTGGTTAACTGTTTGTATTTGTAGAATATAGCACTGGCTAGACTGGCTATTCATACCTCCATATTTCGAGAAATCGTAGCCAGTGGCTATATAGGAAAATACTGCTTCTGAATGGATGAGGAAGAATCCTGCGGGAGTTGTAACAAGCATTACCAAAAGTGTCGTCTATTGTTGGTGATACTCCAGCTATACGCTTCAGCAATATTTATGATCTCTGCTACGATAGCTCTATACCAAATATCGACCTAATTAATCGAGTGAAAGTACTGGCGAAACACCAGCAGGAAAACTTATACAAAATCGCCAGTACTCCCGGTATCAAATTGTTTTAATTCATAAGGTTAAGGGTACTGGTGGTGGCGACCGATAAACACCGAAAAACTCTCGCAAACCGCGAGTTTCCAATGCCCGTGGTTGCGGATAAATAAGCCTGGGGCCCCTAGTTATTCCGGCATAACTTCGCAAACTACCCTTTGCTAATATTTAATATATTATGGGCACAACTCCAATCAAATCTTCAGTAAAAAACCAATTAATTACAAGGAAGTAGATAAAATGCTCAATACAGCCAAAGACTTCATGTGGAACCATAAAGCTTTAACTTTACCTTTTGTCTCCTCTGGACTTTGTATAATTTGGTTAATAATGGAACCTGGTCCGGAGCCTACTGTCGCTTTATTAGTTTCAGTATTAACTTTTTGGTCATTATTCTTTCAAGAAAGAGATACTTGGTATACAAAAACACAAGGAAAACTATGGGTAATAGTGGGCCGCTCTGGAAATCAAAAAGATCAAGATAACTATATAAAGCAAACACTTTTAAAATTCGAACCGGTCGCTAAGTATAAGATAGACAGCGATAGTGATTTTTTTACACTCACTATAGACTCTTATTCTTCAGTAAAGACAGAATGTCTTATTACACAAGCCAGAACACTTGGCAGCAAGCTGAACAGCATTACAAAGAATGGAAACTGTATCTGGGAATATGAGGAGCCTTGAGTTAACTTCTCACATCCGAAGAGTTAACGGCCTATTGCTGGTGGAATTGCCAAGTTTCATTTTTATTCTCCGTCCATATAAAAATGTTTCTAGGTGGCAGTGTTCGGTAAAGCTATAGGCTATAGAGATTTGATACCCCCTATACTTCAGTAGCATCGAATTAGTATAGAGCTAATGCTTCGCATTCTAGTTATGGAAAGCGCATACAATGATGACAGCTAACAGCCAGGTATTGTCATATAGATTTGATATAGAGGCCTTTACTATATTGTCCGCATAAACATACAGTTTATCTACCATCTTTTAAATTAAAGATTGTTTCTTGACCAAGCATGGCGCACTTTACAACAAAATGATATTCTAGATTTGTTTTAAATTCAGTGAGTTATGTAGTAATCGCCTAGACAGTGAGCACGGCCACAATTTGTAGAAAGTGAGACGTCTCAAAAACTACAGCTTGCGATTTAAAATGGACTTTAAATTTAACGCGTTGGTTAAATTTTAGTGATTTCACTTTCACGTAAATGAGACGTCGCACGATTAAGCTGATAGGTGATTATGAAGAAAATCGATCTTCCAGGTACATTCACAGTTTCAATTCCAATTGACCTAAACCAACCACCTGATGCAAATGGAGTTTTCGAGTTCGGAGGAATGGACGCTGACGGTTATGAAGAGCTTGAACTATCAAAAGGAAATATATCCTCAATCATTTGGTCTGCAATTTGCCTTGAAAGCTTAATGGAAAATGTAATTACCAACTATTTTTTTGGGAAATTTAGCGGCCTCGATATCAAAAGGGATTTATTTCAGCGTGAGTTGTTACAATCTTCATCAATGCAGTTTAGTTTTAAAAAGAAGCTACTAAATAAAATATGTGACCAAAGAGATGAGATTTCAGGCAAAAAATCAAGCAAACTACAAGGTACACTTAAACGAGTAATGCAATGGCGTAATGCGTTTGCACATGGAAAGCTATCTTATAATACTAAAGAAGGGGTCATACTTAGTTATTTTTCTGGGGATCATAAAACCGAAATACTAAATGAGAAATTTTGGGACTCGTTAGAGCAAGACTTTGAATTATCTGAACAATTACTTAAAGAACTCACCGTCTAACTTATCGTCATAAAGATGATAAGTCCCCAATTTTCTAGACGCATATTTGGTTCTAAAAATGCCTTTTTTAGTAGGTTCGTTAAAGCGGCAGCCATGTGTCAATAACGTCCAATTAGGCTACTAGTACTCTCATATCTATCTCAAGCGGCCCTTAATTGTTTGCTGATCGGTATAGGTAGAGGGGTGTTAAATCTATACCACTATCAACTTAAACGGACACTGCCACCTAATTAGATTTTTATACGGTCGAAATTAAAAAATAAAACCTACTGTATACATAACTATGACCGAATAAAACTTTAGATCCTCGGAGTTAAAATCTAGACCCAATCCTTCATCTTTGATTATGCATAAGCGAGAGGAATCCCTAAGGAGGAGCTGGGTTCTTGGATAGAGAAAGGGGAAACTCCTTCCTATCGCTGGCGGCAGTACACATACATTGAGGACCGTGAATTAACTGGTGCTAACAAATAGACTTAACAAGACGCGGTTAGGGAGAAATTTAAACTTTGGCAAAAAAGAAGCGGGCCAACCTCATAATTCCCCCAACGCTTGGGGTTAATCCTTTTTAAAAAGGCCGCTTTGAGTCAGGTTTGACGTTACCTAGGCTGACTTGCAAGCGTTGAGTTTTCGATTAGCGATGACGACTGTCTGCCAAAAGCGGACTGTTTTAGACTGATACAAAAGCAAACGCTATTGAATAGAAGCGTGTGGTAAGTAAAGCATTTAACATTTTAGCTTTAACCTGAGTGCTAGAGAGATAATATAGTTAAAGTATTGAAAGCTCACAGATCGAACCTTTATTTCCACAATCTTTTTTTTGCTTTCATTTTTTCGTCTTTATATACACCAGTAACTCTTGGGCTTATCTTTGTAAGTAAATTAGAACTATTAGCTAATTTGTTAAAGTTTTCTTTGGTCTTTACAGATCTAAACTTTCTGGAATATTTTTTAGCTAAACGCTCATCTATCTTAGAAATTAATAATTCTAATTCTCTTTTAGTTATTTTGTGTTTTGTATACTCTTGAGTTTTAAGTGTACTTATATGACCTTGTAGAGATTTATACTGGCCAATAAGATCTTGGATATCAATATTGTTCTCAATAGAACACTTGAATATGTATATTTTTTTTCTAACCATCGAAAGTCTTTCTTTTGACGGGGATATTTTAGATGAATTTACAGTAATGTTATGAACAGAAATCCTTGATGATTGTTTAGAAATTTTATTCTTTTTCCTATTAGGTTTCAAATTAACAGTGTTAAACATCCTGTATATTTGTCGTTTTATTTCTTCTGTATGTTCATAAAAGTTATGCTCTTTTGAACTAATATAAATATCATCATAATATCTTGTATATCTAAGGTTATATTTCTTTAGCCTTTCGACTAAGGCTGGTTCTAGGTCAAAAAAAATTAGATTTGCAATTTCGCCGCTTAATGGGCTACCTTGTACCAAATAGTTATTCAAAGTAGAAATTTCAGCAAGCGACTCAGATATATCTGGAGAGAAAAAGAAAAAATGTTGGAATATTTTTTTAACAAATTTTTTGTGAATTGAAGGGAAAAAAGATTTTATATCTTCACATAGCAGCATTTGAGATTCTGTATGCGTTTTTGCGTTTAAAATGTAACTACGATTCTTTTGCCCAGCTAGTATATATTCAGGTGCTTCTACGGAGTCAAATACACGTTTCTTTAATAAATCAAGGACACACCTTAATCGTGGGTGTACCTTATAGGTAACTCTTAAACTTCCATCGGGTTTCTTAATTTTTTTAGATATAGTATAAAAATCATTGGATTTCGATTCTATATCATGTATTTCTTGAATTGAAATGCTGAGGGTTTTAGAAAGGCTTTCATAACTAGAAATTGGTTTGTTAGTATATTTAAACTGTAGATTTGTCACCAACTAAATCTCTCACCATCGTTTTCAACATATTGTTAATATCTGAAAAATCATCATTGCTTTCTTCTTCGGACATCAATATCAAAATATTAAGAGGTATGTTTATAGCTTTGCTTATCTTACTTAAAGAATCTATAGATGGATCGCGCTTTTCATTTTCTATTTTCGACAAATAAGATTTATTCAAACCCGTTTCACTAGAAATGTCATTTAATGACAAATTTCTCATTAATCTAAATTCTTTAACCGTTTTACCTATGGTTAACATATTTACCTCTCTTTATATATATTGAGGGATTTATACGGTTGGCTACACTACTATTGAAAAAACTATTATAGATCAATGTTTTCAGTGACAAATCGTATCAAAGCATAAACTTTTAACACCATCTTTAACTTTTTCCACTTATCAATTTTCGTATCTTTCTCAAGTTTTAGTTCTAAAGATTGTATAACGAAATCAATCTCTTTAACCGTGTTTTTGTCTACTGTATCAACGCATTTATTGCGAGCCTTTTTAAGAGCTTCAATATAATCTTTCATTTGTAGTGCACCTTTTTAGCTAATTAAACGGAAGTCGGGGATATCCCCTGCCGTATTTGCATATCGCGAACCGTCTAGAAATACAGTAGACAAACCAACCAACACCCCCAGAGTTTTCTCTGGAAAACTATTCCTGCCGTCAATGGTTATTCAACCAAGTTATAAGATTTAAGACTAATGGTTCATCTCGAAACTTACGGGCAAGAAAGTTAGTTCATTTATACATGAACGGCTGTGAGGCCATAATTTCAGTTCACTTTAAGGCTTACTTTGAAAGAGCGTTACAAGCGTAGTTCGCTTGCACAGTTGAAAGATAACAAAAGGTGTCCTTACAGTCAACCCTGTTATATAAATAAATCTGGTTTTGCCTTCACTTTTTCCCCAAAAGAATTTTTGGAGCCATAAAGCACATGCTATCTACTATTAAAAGCGTGTGTTTTGAATTTATCTAAAGACTTTTTTCTAAAGGGAAATTAGTTCTAGCTGATGACGTGACAAGCGCTTTCAGTATGATGACTATTAAAGTGGGACTTTTAGAGTGACAGATCTCGCTAATTTGTACGAAGTCGCTCCAAATGAAACGTGCAATGTGTCAAGTCCGGCCATTGCCGAAGCTGACGAATGACCTTGCCTTGAATCCATAGTATTAAAACATAGGTAGATCTTCGGAATTAGAAATAGCCTGCCCAAATGATTCCATCAACCCAGCCAGAGTCCTAATTAGGTCTCTGGAAGCTAAAAGCCAAGTTTCGCTATTATCAGAGCTACCGCAATATCCTTCGGTAGAACTAGCTTATGTATAAATCTGCTGCTGATAAAAAAATTTAGACCTGTGTAAGGTGGGGCCTTTAGCTATACTAAAGCAGGTATATACAAGCAAAATCAAATAGTTACAAAGTTTATTCAAGCCCACCCAGGTTTGCCGACTCCACTTCCCAGCACAGACCTAGAGTTCTCTATAGCCTATAGATAAATCTTTTTCCCTTTCAATAGAGGCATCTGAGCTTAATGAATTATTCCTTTGGAAGCCATCTCCGGAGGATTATATTGATACGCCCTCAGTTCTCTAGACGGTTGCATACCAATCAATCAAGTTCTTAAGTGCATCTATATTAGATATCTCTAGATACCAAACTCTATTCCCCTGCTTAAGATTTGGGGTGTTTTTATCGTTAAGATTAGAGTTTCTTGATTGTTTTCTATCATATGGCTTACCAGGATAGCTTTCATTTTTGATAGACACACCATCAATTGATTCGTTGTATTTTTGTACCCATACGAAAAAAGCTTCAGTTCTCTTTCTCTCCAAGGCTATTTCTTTGCCTGATTTTGTATTATATCGAGCAATGTATTGTGTACAGGACTCTGTAAAAGGATAGGCATCTTTGAGTACTTCTCTAGCATGCTCAGTATTTATCAATTTAGTACATCCCTTCTATTTGATTAGTGTTCAATCAGTTATAAGGCTTCCGCTTTCAAACGGGTAATTCAGTAAGCTTGCTATTCGATTTAGTTACAGAGTTCTTCAAAAGCATCACCAATAAACATCTCCCAATCTTCGATATAGAAGTCGCCAGATTCTCCGTCATTTCTAGTTAATTCTTGCATTCCATATGTTTTCATATCTCCACTAACGATGTCTCCTTCATATAAATAAACACCTGAATAATGCTCTGCCGCGATGTACCACCCGTCAGTTGTTTCAATAATCGTATTTCCTAGCCCACAAACATCTTCTTTGACTACTTCCCCCTCATCAGCTAGGGCTAAAGCTGAATATGTAACTAGGAGAATGAATAGTGTTATTGCTTTATTCATATAGATCCCTTTTCACAATGCACCTAATACTGAGCATGCTAGTTTCTAAAAACACACTAGTTTATTGTTATTTTTCAGACTACTTATATCATTGATATTGCGGCAGTTCTATTTATACAACGTCTAGAAATGATGATTTGATAACTAAATGCTATACCCTAAACCCAGAATAAATACTGCCTCAAAGGGCTACTCCTAGGGGACATACAATTTAAAGCATTCAAAACTTCGTCGTAATACCCAAGTTTAGACATCTCATACTCTTCAATAAAATTTAGCTGCTGTTCTATAAGTTTATGTGCGACTTTTTCTTCTATATGTGTGTTGATTTAGTTCTATGTATTCGGATACTTGGGCATCTGTGAATATTCGCATGTATACTGGCTTTAAATATGATTCGACGAATATAGCTAATCGTTGTCTAATTTCTAGTTTTGCAAACAACATGGACTCAGTAACCCTCTCCTCCCTAGCAATCCAGAATTAGCTTTATCGTAGACTGGTTTTGGCGTCAATAATGTACCTATCTTTTAGTAATTATCTGAGTCGATTATTACTTTCTTGACCCCTGTCTTTATATACAGTTAACATTTACTCTGGGGCGGACGAGTGATAAAATGCCAATCATTTTACCCAGATCCGAAGGATTCCAATGACAGGAAAAACAGAGATGCTTAAGCTACTGGATAAACTGCTTGAGATATACGATCTGAAGCAAATTGCAGCAATGCTCAATCCTATGACTGGTAACGACTGGTGCCGCGAAACATTAAAGCGCATCGTTGAAGGCAAAAGCGACAAAACCTTTAACCGGGAAGAAACCTACTTCTTAAACTCATTGTTTCCTAAAAAACCTGATCATTACGACAACCCAGATTTCAAGTTCATAGATTTGTTTGCTGGAATAGGTGGCATACGCAAAGGTTTTGAAGCCATTGGTGGCAAATGTGTATTCACCAGTGAATGGAACAAATATTCTGTAAAGACCTACAAAGCCAATCATTACTCTGATCCTGCAGAACATACTTTTAATCAAGACATCAGAGAAATCACACTGTCTGAGGACAAAAGTATTTCAGAGGAAGACGCTTATCTTCATATCGATAAACATGTTCCGGATCATGATGTTTTACTCGCTGGATTCCCCTGCCAACCATTCTCACTAGCCGGGGTGTCTAAAAAGAACTCCCTGGGGAGAGCACACGGCTTTGAATGTGAAGCTCAAGGTACTCTGTTTTTCGATGTTTGCCGGATTATCCGAGCTAAACAGCCAAGTGCTTTCGTTCTGGAAAATGTAAAAAACTTACGAAGCCATGACAAAGGTAAAACCTTCCAGGTTATTACAGAGGCACTTGATGAACTGGGCTACGATGTAGCTGATGTTGATTTTAAAGGTGCTGGAGCTCAGGACCCTAAAGTCATTGACGGAGCAAAATTTCTTCCTCAGCACAGGGAGCGTATTGTTCTTGTTGGCTTCAGACGAGACCTTAACTTACAGAATAAGTTAACGCTTAAAGACATCCAGATCCCAAAAAAGACGATACCACTAAACGAACTTCTTTCTGATTTAAACGATGAACAACTCGCCAAATACACCCTTACTCCTCGCCTGTGGGAATACCTTTATGGTTACGCCAAAAAACATAAGGCGAAAGGAAATGGTTTTGGGTATGGTCTGGTCGATCCAAAAAATCCCAACTCTATTTGTCGAACGCTATCTGCCAGGTACCACAAAGACGGTTCAGAGATTCTTATCGATCAGGGATGGAATAAGGAGCTAGGAGAAATAAATTTTGGGGACAAAGAAAATCAATCCAATCGACCTCGAAGATTAACCCCGCACGAATGTGGTCGGTTGATGGGGTTCGATAAGCCAGGAGAAAGCAAGTTCATTCTCCCTGTCTCTGATACGCAGGCTTATCGTCAATTTGGCAATTCGGTTGTTGTCCCTGTCTTCAAGGCAGTTGCTGATCTGATGAAACCTTTGATCATGGAAGCTATCAGAGTAAATGCTAAGCAAACTAAAAAAGTCGCATAATCAATCCAAATGGTTGATGTTCATGACAAGCAAAGTCGTCATAAAAACATGGCGGCTATACGAAACAAGAACACCAAGCCTGAACGAGATGAGAGTGGCTACTCAGTAGCTCTAGCCACTCTGAAATCACTTACTGCGGTATATCAGTTTGTTAACTCGACCAGGTTAATTTTTCTACATGCTCACGTATCTTATCAATACTTACGAAATCAGGCATTAATGGGATACTGGCGTAGTTAACTAATTCGGTTAATAGACATGCCTCCAGCCTTTAAGGACTACAACTTTTGGATTTGGAGCTAGATCTTCTGTACTTAAATCTTTTGCATCCTTTTCAATAAAAATTTGGTATTGGTTTTCTTGGCCGGTAGCTTTAAATACAACTGAATCGCCTGCGGTTGCTTCCCATTTTCTAAAAAATCCAGTCATATAAGTAATTCGGTATTCATTACGAGTACTTTGTTGAGGAGAGAATATTTTTCCATTGTAATAGACATAACGCATTTTCCATTCTTGACCATCAGGATCTGTGCAGTATAACCAAGTATCAGGGTTAAATTTTTTAGATTCTAGTTCAGGAAAAAAAGATAAAAGCGCATGGTTGCTTCTAGGTACACAAATGCCACCCTGATGTCCTCCAGTTTCTCCAGTATCGTTTTTTGTTAGTAATTTCGCATTTGATTCATTCATTAGTGCTGCGTTCCATTAAAGGGATGTTTGAAAGTGCTTTCTTTAAATCCAACTTATCCCGTGTGCTGATAGGTACTGCGATTTCACCTAGGTCTCTTTTCCACTTGCTTCTTTCTACCATGACCTCTTCTACAGTATTTTGATAAAACAGGCGGTATATAGTTACTGGTTGATCCTGACCACGCCTATGTGCTCGGGCAGAGGCTTGCATCTCTAATGCGGGGTTCCAGTTTTGTGTGTAATGTATAACGATAGTTGCGGCAGTAATATTTAGGCCGGTTCCTGCCGCTTTAGGATTCAGAATCAATACTGCTGAGCCGTTATATTCTGAGAACTCATCGACAATGCTCTGCCTCTCTTCTTGAGGAGTCGCTCCATTTATTGAATTCCAATAAATGTTTGGAACCTTTTCTTGAGCAGCTGCTTTCTTGATAAGCTCACCACAGTTGTTATATGCAGCAAAAATAAGAACCTTTTTCCCAGTTAGAGCGGCTTCCTTTAAGAGCCTAATACAGATTTCCATTTTAGGAGTAAGCAACTTGTATCTAGGATCTTTCTTTAAATCAATTTGGTTTTCCCAAGTTGGTGAGGTGGGATTTTTAATCCGCAACCAAGGATGGGCACAGTAAATAGCAAGCTGGCCGACAGCTACCAGTTGGCCAGCGACTCCATGTTTCTCGATAGTTTCTTCCCTGATTCTTTCGTATTCCTCTTCTGCTGCGGTACCGAGTTCTAAAGGTAAGTCTATATCAGTACGAGCCGGGAGATCGTTCGCAACATCTTTCACCTGGCGTTTTAGAATGACAATGTCCGTAATTTCGGCTAGTTTCTGTGCGCCTTCTTCGCTATCGGGATACGCACTGATGAAATTATCTTTTGTATCTAGTAAGCCGGGAATTGCTAAGTCAGTTAGAGACCAGATATCCAGCAGCGAGTTTTCCATTGGCGTTCCCGTTACCGGAATAGTGTACTTTGCCGGCACTAACCCTAATGCTCTGCGTCGTTTGGAATCTGGGTTTTTTGCAGCTTGTGCTTCATCACAAACCAGGAATTTCCACTCCACGCTACGAAACAGTGTAATGTCGTTAACTAAAGTATCGTATGTCGTAATGACTACCTGCGATCTCATGATGTCTTTATAGAAGCCGGTTCTGTCTGCACCCCTGTGAATAAGAAAGCTCAATGACGGTGCAAACCGTTTTATCTCCCGGCACCAATTAGCAATTAGCGTTGTAGGGCAGACAATTAATGCTGGGGTTTCAGTTGTCGGTTTTTTTAACAGAAACAAAGCTATAATCTGCAGAGTTTTTCCAAGGCCCATTTCATCTGCCAAGATAATGCCGCCTGTTTGCTCTAAACAATCACTCATCCAAGCAACACCATGCTCCTGATAAGGATATAGATTTGCTTCTAAACCCGGCACATCTTTAAGGAGGTCCATTGTTAAAGCACTTGTATTGGCGGTCTCAAACAAATCGGGGGCAACATTTATGTCAATCTCCTGTATGCCTTCCTTCATCAGCTTGATAATCTGTGTGAACTCTACATCAAGTGGGTTTATGTCTTTTAATACCTCATGGATGAATATTGGAGCATCATAAGGCAGTGGCATGATTCTGTTTCCAGCCAGAACCCAATTATGTTGAATTGATGGGCAAGCATTAAATGTAGTTTCCCCATTTTTCTTTATATATGCACCCAGAGATACTATGTACTTGTTGTTTCTTTTGGATAAATACAGGATTGGAGTGAGCAACCGATTACTAAGCTGGTACTGTAAATTATTTTCATCAAACGTCCGATAATCCTTATCCAATTCATCTACTGAAATTTTCATAGATCAAGTAGTTCCTTTAGCTGTTCAGGTGTATACGCTGGTTTTCTCTTATGAATAGCTCTATGACAGTTCGGGCATAAAGGAATTAAATCCGTACGAGGATTATATTGTTTTAGTGCATCCACTTCTGATAGTGGTTCAATATGATGAACTTCAAGAATTGAGCCTATGTCTATGCCATATCTTTGTTTGAGGTCATATTTGCAAACTCCACAATGCTCTCCATGTATTGAAATACATAGCAAACGATTCCTGGAGCTTCGTTCTCTCTTTGTTATTAAAGCTTCTGAAATTCTCCCTTCGAAATCACCTGCATCATTGAGCTGTTCAACCTCTTCATACCCAATCAACTCTGCCATGACAGCAATTAGCGGTAGCATTACTAATTGAACAGATTGGGTAATAGACTCTATATTATTCTGATCATTGGTTTTCAACGTTACTTCAATATTGAAGTCATTCGAAATAATCCAATCTCTATTGCAAGGAGCCCCGTTTATTTCTACATCCCAGCTGTCAGATAGCTGCTCAATAAATGCATTTGCTGTAAGAATAGCTTCTGGTGTTGCTTCATTGATAATATGCTCTACACAAGGACCAGCGTAAGATCCAAACTTAAGAGAAACCTTGTGTCTTTTCAAACCTAACAGTCTGATGGAGAACACTGGTCCATTACTTCTGTTGTAATTTTCAAACCAGAATAATAGACCACTGCGAGCTTCAGTTGGGTCGTATGCACCGTTAACTTTAACCCCGATATTGCGTTCAATTAGCTCGCAAATGGTTATTATCTGAGATTTATTCATTCCTTATTTGTCAGAAGTAGGTAGGTCGATAGACCGGAGTAGCTTTTTAAGATTTGAAGAAACTTCGTCCCTGATATCTTCCCACATGATCTTGAGCTCCTTATCATCTGTATTCTTATGTTCAGCAGCAGCAAAGGCCCAGAGAAGCAGGTCAAGACCTTCTATCGATACGTTATTTTTAGTCTGGCTATAGATCTTGGTATAAAAATCATGCTGTTTATTCAGATGCAGACCAGTTGAATGATCGGTGCTTGTGGCACTGGTCAAGCAGGGCTCCCAGAGTGCGCCGCTGCGTATTCCGTCTACAGGATTAACAAATAGTTTGCCCGGTTCCACATCGTTCTCAACTGGGGTCGTGATTGTTATACCACGGCCTTTATTGTTCGTGACTACAGCAGTGCCTTTATTCAGGTCTACTTCCTCCGCTGTGATTTTCGAGGTATTCTTAGTTTCTGCGATTGTCTTATTGGAATCACCATGGGAAATTCCATTGCTTATCTGTACTGCTTGTTTTCTTCTATACCTATTCTCGGCTTCTTTGTATGCAGGACTAAGAAGTTCCTTTAGTGAGTCTTCCAGCGCTGGATCAAGAATAATTCTGCTCTTCTTGACGTCTACACGAAAGGCATCATCTAGATTATGATCAAAATCAAATTCAATTCTGAACAGAGACCAGTGAGGATCATCTGACCGCCAAAGCCCCAAGTACCCACCATGATGAATGACCCGACCTTCCCTGTGTATATAAAACCCTTGTCCGCGGTTAGATATTTTTGCAAATTTTGAATTTTCTTCTTTAGTCATGTCTTTCGCATGGGGAAGAATCCATGCTTTAACTGTAGCTTCATGATTCGAGCCATCATCCAGCTGAATAGTCAATTTCGTTAAATTTTCTTTCAAAACTTGTTCTGATTTACTTGGGTAGAACGGATTCCAGTGTTCTACTTCCGCACCATCTACATTAATTTTAATTGTTCGGTACTTTTTTTCTTCCGAGTTTAGGTACTTATGGAATATCAGGGCGCAGTGCTCTATCAGCTTCTTCCTTCTGGCCCGAATAGCATTGCTTTCCAATGTGCCACCATGGTCAGCGTAAACTTTGCTTAAAAGTCGATCACAACGAGACCAAACTACTAAGGTACCTGATTTACCGCAGAGCTCTTCAAATACCGACTCCTCATCCGCAGAAATTCGTTCATCAAGCATTTCCCAGTTATTAACTTCACTTACATGTTCTAAATCCCAAGTTAACTTTTTAAGCGGAGCACTTACATCTTGGCGTGAAATAATTGCATATTTTAGACAGATTGAACTAGATGCTGTTTTCAATCCCAGACCAAATTTTCCAAGCGATGCTCTGTCTTCTCGCACCTCCGCACCATAGCGCATCGCGTTATAGAGGCCCTCCTCATCCATGCCGAGACCGTCATCTCCAAAGTATACGAACTTCCTTCCATCCAGAGTTAATTCAATTTTAATATTAATATTGGAAGCATTTGCCGCAATTGAATTATCAATAATATCTGCTGCTGCTGTATAAAAATCGTAACCTGTATCCCGTAAACCATGTATTAGACGTGCAGGATCTGGTTCGTTGACAAGATTGGTGGAAGTTAGAGAATTAACTTGTGGGACTACTGTATCCATATAATGTCACTCCTTGATAGAAAATATTTTATAACACCAAAAAAACCTTAAGCTTTTGAATTATATTATGTTAATACCTAAAACTAAATATACTCTATGTATTTTTCTAAATATATACTCGGCATGGTAATCTCCCCCAAAATTAATTGGACTCAAAAGTAGAACTTACTCGCTCACTTAGCGAAGGAGTTCTGCATGGAAAAATCACGTTATATAAACAGCCAAATAAAAAAGTCCCAAAAATATTGAAGCCTATTTAATGACTTTAGATACATTTGTTGATTTGAGGCTCAAATTGGGCTAATCAGCCAACACTACAATTGTTAATAACCTCAAAAACTATATTTCAGAAAATATAGCGTCCATATCACCCTTGCTTTCCATTGGCACTAGCATTGTTTCAGATAAACCACGCTTGCGTTCTAATAAATTGTGCAGTATCACATCAAAGCTCCCGTCTTTATAAGTAGGGTGTATTGCCCTAGGGATATAAACATTAACTTCTTTATCCTGACCTATCCGGTACGCTCTATCGGTACACTGATCTTCCACTGCGGGATTCCACCAGCGGGATAAATGGATGACATTAGTTGCCGCTGTAATCGTTAAACCTACACCCCCAGCCTTCGGCGATAAGATCATCACTCCAAAGATATTTTTCCTCTCTTGGAAGCGATCCACGATACGTTTCCTTTCGATGGGTTTGATTCCACCATAAATCCTTGGTGGCAATTGTTTAAAGCCATACCTCTGTTGTATGACAAAAGCTAACCACTCTTGCATGGCTAATGATTCAAGAAAAATTAACACTTTCTCTTCTTTTTTTGCAATTTTATCCAACTGTCGGAATACTCCTTTCAGTCGGGCTGAATCTGCAATATATTTATCTGCATCATTGCTTTGTTCACTGTCAGGAGAATACGGGTGTAATGAAATATTTCTAAATTGATGAATTACCCTAAGCCCTCTAGGTTCTTCCTCTCGTTTAACCCGCTTTACTAAGTCGTCATAAGTATTCGCTTGATGGCCAGCCATCTGTTCATCGACTAAATGCACCATTTTGGGGGGTAAGTCAGATAATACTTCCGACTTCATTCTACGTAATATAGGTTGAGGGCCATCAACACTACGCTCCAATAAATCTTTACGTAATTGGATAAGCTTTTCCTGATCATCCTCAGGATAATCATTCATAAATGATTTCAAATCCCCTAAAAATCCGGGGATTAATGTGTCACAAATACACCATAAATCTGACAGACTATTTTCTACTGGTGTGCCTGTTAAGCCTAAAGAGAAATCCGCATTCAGCGACTTTGACGCATGAGTATTCAGTGAGCTTGGATTTTTGACTCTTTGCATTTCATCAAAAACAACACATGACAAATGAAGCTGACCTAAGGAGATTTGATAATCACGTAAGGTTTCATACGTTGTTAGTAACCAATCACATTCCACCAACTCAGCTGATCGTAGGGTATTCATCCCCTCGGCAGTGTCGTTAGAGTAACCTTTTAATTTGAATTTCTTCAGTTCATTGCCAAACAAGAGCCCCACTGCCCCAAGACCGGGATCAGCTAGATGCAGAGTTTCTTCATCTAACCAGTTATTGAGTAAGCTAGTTGGCGCTACAATTAATACAGGTAAACGGGGTAAGCCTAGTGAGTGTCTCTTACGTTGCAACCAAGATATAAAACCTAAGGTTTGGAATGTTTTACCAAGCCCCATATCATCAGCTAATAAAGCACCAGGAAAACCTGTCGCCCAACATTCTTGTAACCATCCTATGCCATAAACTTGATGTTCTTTGGGACTGTTTTTCAATAAAGGTGATATTTCAGGTTTAACATATTCGCAACGGGCGGAGAAATTTTTAACAAACATCGTTTCTTCTATATTTTCTTCAACTACTAATACATGCTTGTGAGGTGCTAGCTTAAGTTCTTCGATGTCGGTATTTGTATCATCTTCATCAGCATTACTGTCTGCGTCATGCTCTGTCGGTATTTGTATCTCTTTTTTCAATGCTGCAAAGGCTTCAGCAACTTCGATCGAAGGTGGTATTTGGCTACCATCTGGCAATGTTATAGATTGCACCCCAGCCTCTAATCCGTTTGCTATTGTTGTTATAGCCTCATCTAATTCAGATTCGTTAACTGTAATAATTTGGTCACCTATTCGTATCCCAAATTTTTCTGGCACCCATGAGTTCGGCTCTCTTTGCAGCCAGGGGATTACTTTAGGGACCCACAAACCAAGCTCTTTCACCCTGGAGGAGAAACCAGTTGTCTCAACAAACAATAGCTCTAAGCTATCGGCCAGCTCTTGATCATGCTCGCCATCCCCTAAAATTTGCTCTTTGATAAAACCCGCTGGGTTTTTGGCAAAACTTTTTTTACTTGCAGGGCCTGCTTTTTGTTGTTCACGGACAATTTCTAATGCTGGTCGAAGTGAAGGGTCAATATAAAGGTAGGTACCTTTGTCAATAACATACATTGGTCTAGCTTTATCATAGTTTTTAAAAATAGAACTAGAGAACTGACTTTGTTGCTCCGGTGTTAGCAGATGTGTTGAGTCTGTTATTTGTTCACCTGTATCTAAAAATTCATCAATAACTTCTTGTCCAAACAGTAGCGGATCAAAGTCGACACCTAAACTAGAGGACTTAATGTCTAGGCTAAAAGCAGATGCATGACTGATTCTTAACTCTTTTAGTGATCTTTCTAGATCAAGAGTATCTTTCGCGTCTAAGGATAACAACTGGCTTAGACCTGACAATTTTTCTAAACGATCATCTACAGTTGGACTATCATCTACATTAAAACCATGTATTGCATCCAAAGCAGAATACATAGGTTCAGGGAGTCTATATTGTGTTTCGCCTACTTCTAGAACGGATCCTATACGGTCTACACGAACCTTTCGCCCCTTTGAATACCAACTAGCTTTGATTTGGGTACTTGATTCTAGCAGCGGTCCTGTTGTTGAAATTCGTAATTGAAAAGGTGCTGAAGGTGGTAGGCCAAGTGATAAAGCTTGGCCTTCTGTCAGTTCTGCTACAATATGATGCGGGATAAAATACCCTTGATTTTCTGGTAAAACAGATACTACAGGCTTATCGACACTGACCCCGGCACTGGCAGAGTCAATCAATGACGCCAATTTTGCTAAGCCACTTAATGCGTATAAATCTTTTTGAATGTCCCATTTAGAAACATCGAGTTTCTCTTTAACCTTTTTAAGTAATATGGTCCTTTTTTCTTCAGTCAGAAAAAGATGAATACCATCAGGTACTAAATCAAAATTAAGTGATATCTTCGCCATAGTTAATTATTCGCTTTTCTATTTAGTTCATTTGCTTTGGAACATACCTTACAAAACACAGTTAATTCCCCTGGTCGCCTTTTAGAAATATAAAACTCTCTAGCGGCTTTTATTTGACCACAGCTTTTACAATCACTCATTGCCGGTAAATTTAGGTACGGGTCATCTCTACCTCCAAAATCTACAAAAGGCCTGGTTCGGTCTCTCGCGTTGGGTTTGGGCTTTGGCGTAGGAGTAAAATATGAGGGACGTTTCTTGATCCTGGCGTTATTGATCAACGTTACATGGGGGTGCTTTATACCTGTATGCTGATATATGAACTGGGTAACTTTTCCTTTCCAGCTACCTGTGTGGTCATGTGTATATCCCGCATCAGGCACAAACTTTAGGCCACGTAATCGATCAGCAGAGTAGTATTGTTTATAAAAACTTGGCGGAGTATTTGTGTCATTAAGCCACAACCTAACTTTGCCATTATGTGTCCATTCCGCAATGACAACATTATCAATACGCATAATTAAGACAGAATGATTGGGTTGTATATATCCCTTACCCTTTTCGAAACTTCCAAAAGTACCCTTATGGAAATCAGTATTTGTTCTGACTAAATCTTCAGCATGCCGCGTGGCTTCTGGACCAAAGACAACCCAAGCCTCTTCTACTAGGTCATGATCAAGATAATAACTCCAAAACGCATTCCTAGAATCCCAATGATGATCTTCTGCCGTCCTATTAAGCACTTGAATTAACAAACCAATCGCCTGTTTCGTTAGCCATCTTTTCAATATTAAGGTTAACTCTTCTGGAACGTTCCCCCATTTCCCGGGGTTTACTCTTGGGTCTTTATATTCTCCTAAAAGCAGGTGCTCTATTTGTTTTTGTATAACTATCTCTGGTTGTTGATCTATACATGGCCTTAAAAGTGCGTCGACTATAGAAACTTGGTTGGTTGAGCCTTTATAGATTACAGTTCCATCTTGCTGTATTAGGTGAGTAAACCTATCAAATAGAAAAATTGCATCCTCTTCTACTAACCAATTACTTGTACTAAGTTTTGTACACAGTATTTGTAATAATTGGTTACCAATCCCCACTGTTTTTAATGAACCAGTGATCCCTGCCCGGCGTAGCTGCGCTTCAAAATCGACAGTTTTATCCATAAACATTTCGGCTAGTTTTAAGCAGGGGGCCCGGTCTAACAATCCAAATTCTTTACAACGCAAAATCCAGGCGTTAGGTAGTTGTTCAATGGTTAATAGCAAAAAATTACGAATTTCTTCGATCCAAGGTGAAGGTGAATCTGCCACCCTTAAATACCCATTTATCAATGCGCGGTACAGAGAGGACTTCCCTCGCTTATAAACTTCTTCCAGGAAATGCCTAACTAGTTTGACGACATCAGATAGGTGATCAAAAGACGACAACCCTGCTATACAAAAAATGCGTAGATTTTTAGTTGTGATATTAGTGGCTGTACCTAGCTTTATTTCAGCAATAGCAGCTTCGATATATTCCTGTGGATTCAAATTTGACAGCAGGCCTACTGAATCTATTGTTGTTTGAATTTGCAGAGCTGTTTTTGCCAAACTACTTTGTTTTGGATTTTTTAATTCAAACCGCAACCTAACATCGAAGTGCTTTAATTGCTCTAATATACTCATAGCAGCTTCTCAACTTCCCGTTGTAGCTTGAGACGTGCATCTTCACTTTCTGGCAAGTACATCACAAAACGTAAATCAATTCGGCGGTTAAGCGACTTGTTAAAATCGTTAATATTTTCTACTACAGGTCGCTGTGCTCCATAGGCAGCCGTGCTTAACGCTTGTTGCCCTAAAGGGTTAACTATTGCCGGTAATAGATACTGTGCAAGTGTCATTTGTGCGTAGGTATTAGTTGCCCGCCTTGCACTTAACTCCAAATTATTACGACTTCCGTCGCGTAATTTTCCTGTAAAGCCGTCAGAGTCAGAATGACCTTCTACATAAACAGCTTCAATAAAAACATGCTCAGGATTACAACTGTTAAAATCTTTTGGTAATTGGAGAGATTCATCTTCTTTATGGAGGCTATAACATTCCAAGTTTTTATACAGTGCTTTAGCTAATATCTGTATCCTATTAACCGCACCTTTTTTCGCCTTGAGATTTGAACTACCGGTATTAAATAGCCCATCACCCTCCAGGCGGATCACACCTATTTTAGGATCAGCTTTAAACTTAATACCTTCTTTAGCTAATACAGCAGAGATTGCCTGTATTATTTCACTACGTTTGTTATTTGCAGCTGCTGCATATATTTGCCATGAGTTACGGCGCAGTTTTGCAATTTCTTCTTCCAATTGCGTTATAACTACCTTCTTCTTATTTATAGAAATTTGTTGCTGGTCTATAACAACAATTTTTTCTTCAATTACTACAGCTTGCTCATCAATGACAACAGTATTCTCATCAATCTCTATAACTTGCTCATCTATAACATCTGCCTGCTCTTTTTCAATTTCCTCAAGTGTAATAACTTCTAACTCAAAGTCTTTAACAATCTTTTCATGTGTGGATAACAAAACAACTTCTTCTTTTTTAGCCACCTTATCTAACGACTTTTGCAGCTCTAACACGAAATAAGATACGATAATGATAAATACAAAAAGTACACCAACCATCATATCTGTCATCGATACGAAATAATCACCACTCTCTTCTGACTTATCCATTCATTAACCTATGATAGTCTTGCTTTAACTTCACCGAACTCTTCAACAAGTTCACGGACTTCAGCTACAAACCCCGCCAGTGGAGTGATTGATTGGGACAGTTGAGTATCCATGTCTTTAGTAAAGCTATTAAGAGTCCCCAAACTAGTGCTCATTTGCTGGGTAATTTGCATAAATGCCCTTTCAAGTTCTGAATCAACATTTTTCAAGTGTTGCCCATTTGTTTCCCAAGCGTATTGCAAGTTAGCGACAGCGGCTGCCATTTCTTTCAGCGTTGATGAGAAGGTCTCAGAGGTGTTTTGGGTCTCTGTGATAGTTTCCTGAAGGGTCTGGCTAATGCTGGTACTAGCCTGATTAAGCTGGTTTGTCACATTAGTGAGCGGTATTGTGACGTCCCGTACAGTTTGTGCAGATTTTGAAAACGCATCTCCTGTTACTGCTACTTGGGTATTAACCTTCGCAATCTCACTAACTTGATTGGATAACTGGCCAGATATGGATTCAAACCTGACACTTATATCGGCAAGCTGTTTCTGCCAATCACCAATAACACTACTTAACCCATTACTAGTTTTATCTAGTTTTTGACTAAGGTCACTAAATGTATTGGTAAAGGCATCTTGTGCCACCGATGTTGCTTTCTGTACTCTATCTTGAATATCGTCCCCTAATCCATTAAGTGCCTCAGCAACAACTGTAGATGTTTGGCTTACTGCTTCACCTACTGCATTGCCAAGCTGCTCACCCGACTTTTCAAGCATCGTATCCATTGATTTAGTTGCATTCAATGACACTTGGTCTAGGGAATCTGTGAGTTTAGTAATCTTATCGACACTACTTTCTTGTTGTGACTTAATCGCTAATATCACTTCTTTCAACTCTGACGAAGCAAACTGTGCATCCGATTTAAAACTACCCCCCGCTTCCTGCGTAGTCTCCTTCAGCTTCTGACAAATACCTAACATGGTTTCATTGATATTCGAAATGGTCCCTTCTAGTCCCGCGCGTAACTCATCACCACCACCTGATAATTTAGTTGCAGTACTTTCGAGGGTTGATACCAATTTTTCGAGTTGATTATTAACTTGTGCGAAAGACTCTTGACTAGAGCCCGCCATTTTATCAGCAAACTCATTCGCCATATCGTGGAGTGCAGACTGATTGCTGTTGCTCATATTCGATGTTACATTTTTTAATTCATCAGTCACTGGTCGCATAGTTTCCGCTAATGAAACAGATAACATTGGCGGCAATTCAATTAAGGCCTCACTGATTCGCTTACCTAAGGCCACAGTGATTTCTGTAGACATTGCTTCGAGTCGTTGAGTTTGACGTTGCGAGTGCCCGTATTGATCAACAGCGATACGTTCGGCATTGGCATAAGTTAAACGTTTTTCTATAATTTCACTTAGGCTATTCAATCCGTTACGGACACTGTTATTAAATAATTGATAAAAGGCTCCAACAACAATCGAAGTAAATAAACCGCCTACAGATGCCCAAAATTTTGTACCTGCTATTAATAGTAATGCCTCTAAGGCTTTTTGAATTTCTTCAATATTATTGTTACTAAAAGACTTACCTGTTTCAGTTAGGGCAGCCACTAATCCTAGAAAAGTGAATAGCAAACCTAAACCAACAAAAGTACTAGGTAGTACGAAAGGCTTTATTTGAAAGTGGTGGACACTGGCTGTAGAAAAATATTCACTGGGTCTTTTCGTATTACGGTAAACTCGATAATTTGGATCATCTATGTCATCTATAGGCGGGGTTAGTGTTTCTTCAAACTCCTGCCATGTATGGGCAAAGTCGGAAATTTTTAAAACCTTCCCTCTAATTGTTTCATATTGTGCGGTAAACTCAGTCTCATCCTTAGTAGTCCTGATGATTTTTTTCATTGAATTGATCGCATTCATCAGTCTCATGCGTTTCCAGAACATAGCCAATATAACTAATGCCCCTGCCCCCATTAATCCAAACGCAAGATATAAACCTATATGGCTAATATGAAAAATACTGATAAGAGTTTCTGTGATTTGTTCCATTTATAATTCCATTTCTATATGCAGACAACTTGCTAATTCTTGGGGTTTTATTAATTTAATCAGTCCACTCGGTAGCGGATACTATGCCCCAGTTACCATTGCTGTTCGGTCTACGCCATTTTGCTGTTGGCATTTTTCGCAAATATTCTAGCGCTACACTAAAATCCGGAAATTTCTTCTCATCCCCTTTTTCTCCCACAGTGTAATTACCATTACGACTACAAGTTGTTGGGCTAAAAATGGATCCGTCTCTGGCGACAGGAAAAGTATTTGTATTGGGATCGTAATCGAGATTGGGATTGGGATTGTTTGAAAAGGATACAGGTTTTGGATTGTTTACTTGTTCCACTAACTTTTCATCGCTTGTCAAAACAGCTATTTCCGCCTCCGATGAATGTATTTTAGATAGAGAGTTTCGGGCTTCTGAATTTAGTTCAACCCAAATCACGGCACCGTTTTTGTGCACATAATTAACTGGCACAGCCAGTTTTTGGATGGCTGATAGTTGCCAGGCATGTAACCAGTTGTAATTACTCTTTTCGAATATATGTGATGGCACACAATGTTTACTGATGTCTGAGTGGAGTTGCTCCAATGACAAAGGGCCTACAGAACCTGTTACAATGGCAACACCAACAACTTGCTTACTGCCTTTTTTAATGAGAGCAATAGGGCCCCGCCTTTTGCATATAGTTGTTCGCATTTCCCATTGTTTTTTTCCAGCTAATAAATAATCTATCCATGGTGTATCTACAATCAAACCATGTGTAATTTCGCTATAGTTCATTCCATTTCCCTTAAGCTCAAGTATTTTTAAATTGTTAAACCGTATCTAATCGCTACTTGAGAATCCTTTTTGCAAGCTTGTTATCTATATATCAAAAATTTACGACTTTGGATAGTATCAGTGAAACCGAAGGTAAAGCAACCAGTAAGCTATTGATTTACAATGCAAATATTTATAAAAATTCAGGCGCTGTTAATCATTACAGGAGAAAATATTTATCATTCCTTTACTGTTAATTTCAATTTACGATTTGCATTCTAACTTCAAGATAGGCCAGGACTGTTATCAATTATTGCCTAAGCTCTAGTTAGGCAAGCAACCATGGCTCATCTAAATCGATAATTACAATTCTCTGATTGCCGGATACAATTTCTCTAAATGCCTACCACCATGCAGTGGATCTACTATGACAATTTCACCAGTAGTATTGCGCAACATAAAGTCATCATCACTCAAATCAATGTCAGCCTCAATTAACTCGGCAAAGTCGAAAACAGCAACAAGAGTATCGAAAAGCTTTTTGGTAATTAAAGTATTACTTTCCAGGCTTTGAAGTTTTTCTCTGTAGTAACAAATTTGAGGGTGAAATATTATTTCTCCATCTGATAACCCTTCAATTATTATTGTTACCACTTGCGCTTCAAGGCTCCCCTCGGGGATTAGTGACATTCTTTCAAATTCTCCCATCCAGAAGTATGAATCGTCATGACTTGCATCGCTCAACGATACAGGCCCGTAATCGACAAAGCATTTTGGAATCGACAGTCCATAGTCTTGGCCAGCAGCTATAAAAGTATGTGTACTTGAATCAGTTGATACCCGGATCACCCCTTTAGACGATTTAAATAACACTGCTGATGATCCATTGGTTAGATGCTCCAAATTGACTAGCGGTTCTTGTGTGAGTAATGTAGCAAAATTATCGCCTCTAAAATCAAATAGATATTTAGTTAGGTTCTTCTCTGTTGCAGATTTGTGTGTACTCATTCTAAGTTCCTTTTTGTAACAGCTCAGCGCTTACCAATGTGCCGTAGTCGTTTATTCTTATGACTCGTAGTGATACAAATACCTTCATCTGTTGTAATGGCATAACACGTATCAACCTTGTTGATTGCTCGGTCCAAGGCTTTCACTTTTTTCTTCAAACAAGATAAATCCTTTTTGGATAACTGCATCAAAACATTCCCGCCTTTCTGTCGAAATTCTACACCGAAGTAATTCAAAACCTCTAACGCTTACATCTGGATACCGCGTTGCTGCAGTCTTGCCTGTGCATGTTGTGTCATTAGCATGGTTATTTCTCTCTTTACAATTATTTAAAAGCTATCTTCCATCTTGACCTTTTCTTAAGGCTTTAATTTGTTTACTCAGTAGCAAGGTAGTCATTCAATAGCCCTAGTTGGTTTGAAATTTTTGCGTCGATTCAGCCAGCTTGCAACCTCTGGTGCATTAACTGTTACCCTCTTACCATCTCTTGAAGTGGCCAATCTATCTCTCGCACTACTAAGGGTCGCATTTCGCACACTGCGTTCGTTCATCTGAGCCAAAATTGCTATTTCTTTAAGTGTAAAGGGCTCATCACATGGTTCTAACTCGCTTACTTCCATGTAAGGCTCATCTAGCTGGTAATCTAGCTTGTTACGAACAATTGCCATTGCCATTATTTGTTCACACGAAGCAGTAACATTACCGTAACCAGTTAGCTCGGCACCTACTCTTGAAGCAAGGCAAAACGTAGAGAAATCGAGAAATATAGCGCCAAGATCGGTCGAATTTAATTGATCAGCGACATCCATTATTTCCTGGGTTAATCGTGTAGGAAGTATGCCTTCAATGCTGTACTGATAAATCACACGTGCTACCCCATTCATATATCTAGCGTCTTCTTTCGCAGTAATTCCTTCAAATCTCCCTTTGGTGACACTACTATATACCGCCTGAATTGCTTCAAGCCCAGGTTGAATTTCATCCAGTGTTTTACCTAAACTGCAAGGTGCGTTTGGGGTAATTACCGGGGCTATGTAACTAATATCTAAAGTCATTCTTGATCTCTTTCATGTCCGATTAATTTGAGCCAAGTCTATTGGTAAAGTAAATTCCAAGCAACAAAGCTGTAACGGATTACCTACATATACATGCCACTACAGACTACATAAATTTTAAAACACACAATGCATTGGTATATCCGCCTTATGACGGGAATCTAGCTCTTTGTTATTGTGGCTAAAATCAGGAGATAGGAAATAAAGATGGACCTTTCCAGTATTGAAACAAAACAGAATGAAATCATAGGCAATAAATTCTGTTGAAAATAACTAGGTTTGATGTGGTTTAATGGATTGGTACGCCTTCGAGAATAAAATGACCTATGAATTTTAAAGGTGTAAGTGATGATACTAGCTATCTACTACCACTCGTCTGTTGCCGACGTTAAATAAAAAGGATGCACCTCTTAAATGGACTTGGAACTAGCTGAAGACCTTTTCGAAAAGCTTTCTAATATTGTTGATTATCCTCTTTTCGATGACACCCCACGTATTGCTCTCAGCGCTACGCTTGCGGTTAGTTCAATGCATTTGCTGCTGCAGTTCGTGCCCTATGTGCAGAAGAGCTCTTGCTGGGCGCAAGCACCACACTACGCTCTCAATTCGAATCGCTTGTTCGAAGCGTATGGGCATTACATAGCGCCACGGAAAATCAGGTTAGAAAGCTTTCGGCAGAATTAAACTTCGAAACTCAACAGGCCAGTAAAAATATCCCGTCAGTTAATCTAATGATGATCGAGCTAGAGAAACTTCCTCTACTGGAAAATCTGCTTATTGCTCTCAAGGAATTCAAAGAAAGTTCTTGGCTACCATTAAACTCATTTGTGCATTCCGGTATTCATGCAGTCCACTGGACTAGGAATAAAGCACCGCCTGAGTTGCTGGAACAGTCATTTCGGACGAGTAATGGCCTTTCGCTCTTAGCTTTTCAGAGTATTGGTATACTGACAGGCCACCCAGGAATTCAATCGAAGATCATTGCAGTAACAGCTGATTTCCCAAGTTGCTTTCCAAGACAGCGTGAACCTTAGTGGTATATTTGGGGGCATGAGATCATCTAATTCAATTTTCTCTTCTAACATACAGCTAGTTAACTCCCCTATTCGGTAGTCACTACAGCTACTAAAGGACAATGAGGCGACTAACAACCAAAAGCCCCCCTTCTAGGTTATTGTAATTTTCAACTGCTGTTCTAATTCTTTGAATATGTTAATAATATATGTAATCTGACATGTGCTTCTATTTATCTAAGCGTCGGGCCTGCTCGATATGGATAATCCCATCTAAGGAAGGCTGATCGATTCGAGGGGTCCATCAGTATGCTACAGCCTCTAGGCTCATAACTTCTCTCCTTAATAAAATAAGCGATTAGGTAGCCACTCCCACCGGGCTAATAAAACTAAAAATTATCGGTAATAAATTATATGAATAGAAATACAACACCACTTCTTATTAATGGTAATGATGTCATTGAAAAACTTGAGCAAGTTGATTTTGCTGACAGTCAAACTTATGACGAAAAGTGGCTACAAACCTTAATATTCGAAAACGTTGAAATATTACCAATCCATGAAATTGACCCTGACTTTTCTACTTTATTTCCGGTCTGCATGGAACTGCAATCATCATCTGGCCGGATCGACTGTTTGTATGCCACACCCAGTGGTCGGTTGGTAATTGTAGAGGTAAAGCTATATAGAAACCCACAGTCTAGAAGAGAAGTAATTGGTCAAACACTCGACTATGCAAAAGATCTAAATAAATGGAGCTACCATCAGCTGGACAGTAAAGTACGTAAAAGAACTGGTGGGGTATCTCTTTTTGAATGTGTAAAAGGTTATTACAATGAACTAAAGGAGGCGCAGTTTATAGATTCAGTCCATCGGAACCTAAAAAAAGGAAATTTCCTTCTCTTAGTCGTTGGGGATGGCATCAGGGAAGGTGCTAGCGAAATAAAAGACTTTTTGACCGCTAATGCATCATTGGAGTTTACCTTTTCTATGGTGGAAATGATGATTTACCGTATGGCCAATAATTCTTTGCTGGTTCAACCCAGAATTTTGCTCAAAACAGATATTGTTGAAAGGCATGTGATATCGATCGAAAGTAACTCGAACGATATAAGCGCAAGTATTAGTGAAAGTGTCGGGGGAGGAATTAATGATGAAGACTCTATGGGCCCATCAGATTACCAAGAAAACAACCTACAGTTTTGGCAGCTGTTCCTAACAAACCTCCAGTTGGATGACCTCACCCAACCTATCTGTAACACCAGTAAAAGTAGCTCATTGTCCTTTTCCTTACCGCCTTCCGGAAGCGTTTCCTGGATCACCGTATTTAAAGAGAAGAAGACAGGCACTATCGGTATGTTTATCCGATTTGTAAATAATGAAACAGGTAAACTACTGTTTTGGCAATTGAAGGAACTAGCTTTAGAGCTTGATGAGAAATTATTGACATTGCTTTCTTGGGATGATGACTTAAGGAAAGTTTCGATAGTACCCCAAAAAATTGATTTAGATGATAAGGCAAACTGGCCTGCAGCCTTTGATTATTATTCCTCGAATCTTAATTTACTGGTGAGTGAATTTCGACCAATTTTACAGCGACTGTCCAGCTAGTAAAACGAATCAGCTAGCCTTCTCTAAATAGAAATCAATTGTGCAATTTTATCTTTAACAAGGAGAGTAATTTGATTGGTAACCCAGATACCATTGCGGCAGCTTGCCGTGAAATTAGTCATGGTACATTGGATCGAGCGCGTAAGATTATCACAACAGATTATCCATTTACTCCATTTTCTAGTTCCGGACGTCAGTATACGGAGCATCAAAAAACGAAAATATTTCTACGTGATGGATTCATCGACCGGTACTCTGGTGATCGACTAGTGTTTCCAGGTGCACTACGCCTACTTTCAATCTTAATGCCTGAGGAGTTCCCATTTCACCGCAATTGGAAAACTTCAGAATGCCATTTCGCATTTTGGCAATTGTTACCGACAATTGATCATGTCATCCCAGTTTCACGAGGCGGCGAAGATAGTGAGACTAATTGGGTTTGCACTTCACAACTTCGAAATGGATCAAAGTCAAACTGGCTTCTTGAAGAACTTGGCTGGTCTTTAAATGACCCTGGTAAACTTAATGATTGGGATGGAATGATCAATTGGTATATCTCTTATCTTGATGATAATCCGCAGTACCTTAGTAACAAATATATCTACGCATGGTATCGAGTGGCGATACTTGAAACCACCACATAACAGACCATGCAGACATACGTGGCTTTATTGTGCCGCTAAGATGGGTGTAATTGTCAAATACCGAGCGTCACCTACCCACCAGCTCCTGCCTATATGACAGTGAATAATCGTAGGGGTGGCTAATGAATCTCAGATATTTGGGATTTGTGGGCGCTCAATCCAGCATGAAATAAACGATCACATTTAGAGTTAAATTTTCAAGGGTATTTTCGCCCACCATATGGTCCTACTCCTATTTGTAAGAGCTTGTAATTAGCCTGAGACTATCAAATATTAGCTTGGACCAACCGTTACTTCTATGCATTAAGGCGGGATAAATGAAAATTGGCAGGCTGAAAATTCACTAGACAACGTTTTTAAACAATGACCATTTGTCCATGCCGCCACCTGTATCGCACTAATGTACTTCTCGTCATGGCGAGTCACTTGCACTAAAAGCAACCTGTGACACAGTTTAAATTGAAATAATATTGATTAATAAACAATGTATTAGATATAATTCTCACTATTTACATGGAGTCGTAAATTGTCATTTTCTCAAGTCGCTGTTGTTGGTAGCGCTCGGATTAAATCAACTTTAGTGCAAAACATGGCTGAATCGGTAGGCCTTATTATTAATGAATTAGGTTTTCACTTAGTGTGTGGTGGACTAGGTGGCGTTATGGAAGCTAGCTGTTTAGGGCATAAAACCGGGAGTAATGCATGTATTACTATCGGTATTCTACCATCCTCAAATTCACATACGGCGAATAAGTACACTGATATAATCATCCCATCAGGGCTAGACATTGGTCGCAATCAACTAGTTGTTGCAAGCGGATTTGCCGTCATTGTTTTAGGCGGCGGCGCGGGTACTTTAAGTGAAATTGCTTTAGCATCGCAAATTAACAAACCAATAATATTAATGAAAGGCTCTGGCGGCTGGGCTGACAAATTGACAGAAGAATACCTTGACCAACGATGTAATTCTAAACTCTATCATATAAATACTTATGAGGAATTGCGCCAAACCCTCATAGGCCTCTCGAAGCTTGAATCTAAAAGTGGCTGTATTGATAGTGATCATAATCGATGAAATTACTGATCCCAATTAGTTCCTTTTTCGGTGCACCGAAAAGTGAGTTATGGCAGTTAGATACAGAAACTAAAGAGCAACGATTATTAACCAGATTACCCTGTTCCGGCCAAGAAGTTGCTGGCAAAGGCTTTACAAGCCTTGCATGGATCAATAAAGGTCAATTAGTAGGCTGTGACTATAATCGTGTATTTATACTTGATCGTACTCAATGTGACTTAGTAAAAATAAGGCAAGATAACCAATATAATGATCTACACCATATAAGTGTTGAAGGGCGGAAAATTTACCTCGCTAACACCGGACGTGATTGCATCGATATATTAGATCATCAGCTGAGACCAGTCGAACGATTGGACTTTCTCCCAGATGCGGAAGTCTCGGCACGAGTTAAAGGCCAGTACGATACCGAAGGGGGTTATTACGATAACGAGTCTTCTACAATCAAATTCAACCTTCGTAAAGTGCCTGATAAATGGCACCTTAATCATGTCATTAAAGTTGGTGAACAATTAGGTAATCGGATTATCGCAACCAGTTTTAAGCAGCAATATTTACTTGATGCTGTCTCGCGGAAGTCAATAAGTAATGATCTACCGTATCAGCCTCATGATGGATTTGTTTATGGTAAATTCATTTGGATAACCACAGTTTCTGGTCAGATCTACCGTGCGGCTCTTTCTATACCACTACATTTTGAATTGTTTTTTGATCTTTTTTTGTTTTCTGAATTCAAAGGCTGGTGTCGAGGTCTATTAGTAACGGAAGATGCCCTCTATGTTGGAATTACCGTTATTCATAAGGAAAGTAGCCGTACACTTTGGCTGAACGGGCCAATAGAAGACACCCGAACAGGAATTTATCGTATTGACCTAAGATCATTATCTATTGATAGCTTCTACGATTTCAGTCACCAGTGCGGTAACCGCATCTTCTCGATTATTGGCGATCATTAGTATGTACAGAAAGCCCAGAATCTACATGCTGCATCGTATCATTGAACACTTTGACGAGAACAATTATTACTTTCAGCGTAAGACTGCTATTAGCTGGTTGCGATTTGTAGCACTGCTTGACCTTATTGAAAAAAATGGATGGGAAACCAAACCAACTTCAATTTTAGCAAGTGGTTACACTGATAACGATGTATTTATTACATTCGATGATGGATATACAGATAACAACAAAGCTTTAGACGAACTAATTAGGCGAGGTATGACGGCTACTATTTATCCGGTGAAGGACTTTGCTTTAACGGGGTTCTCTCCTATTGATGACATGGCACACCACTTAATGTCAATTCAAGAGCCACCCCCAAGTATTCGTCGAGCACTGCTAGATGGACGATTAAAGAAGTTGCTCCGAGATCTAACTGTTACGAGGTATAGGCATTTACGAAAACATTGGTTCGGCATAGATTTTGACGCCTATATTGGTCATTTGTTTATGAATGAACAGCAGTTAATGCATTATTACTCCCAAGGTATTGAACTCGGCATCCATGGACGTAGCCATCGTGCTTTTAATCATCTTACTGCAGCAACTCTAGAATCGGAATTATCAGATAGTCTTGTTTGGTTACAATTACTTGGCGTTACTACCCCTGTTTCAATTTGTTTCCCTCATGGCAAGCATAATGAACAAGTCATTACTAAATGCCTGTCTATTGGCCAAACCTTACTAGGAGTGGATTGTGAGATGGAATTTATACAAGTATTCAGGCGCATACATGTAAAGGAAGAATGCTATGGATGAACTGGATTGCGAATTTAGCGCATTAATCACTAGCCAATTAGAAAAATTTCCATTTCATAACATAGGGCAATTACTAGGCAAGGAGACTAGCAATGGTGGTACTTGCTTTGATCACGCAATAAAGCTCCGTCGTAAATTAGAAAGGAAAGGCTACGATGCTACTTTGCACGAAGCGAAGGTTTGTTTAACGGGAGAGAAATCTCATCGTTTAGTCAGAGTCGAATATAAAAAGGAAGTATGTTTTCTCGACTCAGGTAGCGGTTGGCCAACCGTTTATATGTGCCATGAAAAAGACTCAGTACAAAAATATGTAACGGCGGG
>ASZI01000004.1 GCA_000416315.1 Osedax symbiont Rs2
GATAAAATATTAGGCGCTTGTTTGTCTAAGGCGAATTGTAGTTTGTTGAGGCAGATCATTATTGATTAATTCCATTTAATTGTATTTGTTTTTTGGATTCCTTCCAGACATTATTATTACTTATTCTCGCCACAAAGTAATGCGGCACAATATTAATCTACCCATAAGCTGTATCTGATTCGCGGCATTAATCTAGAAAAATGTTATTGGGCAACAGTTTAAGAATTGTATTTTTTTTAATTAAATTCAGCTGTAACAGACGAGCTAGCTTAAGGGGTAGTGCGCGAAGCTTCAATAACACTGAAAAAAATAGCACCAATATTTGTCTCTTGCGGTTATGAAAATTGCCTAGAAGCCTGGAAGCGCATTTCTGGCTATATCCAGAGTGAGTTACGTATAAGCATGGAGTCAAAGGACAGAAGTGGGCGCAAATAGCTGATAGATGCAGCTGTTAATTAACAAGCTTTGTTGAGGCTAATTAGCTGGCGGTAGCCAAGATAGTAGCTAAACTTTAAGCATGTCCAGTTAGGTAAGTAGCATTGGCTATATGCAATATAGAAGTTATTCACCAGACAGAAAACTCCAGAGTAGTAGCATGAAAACTATCTGCTTGGTTATCGCCTTGCTGTTCAGTCACTCTGTCAGCGCTAAGATCAGTTTTTCCTATCAGGACTTTGCGCCTTTTACCTATCAAAAAGAAGGACGGGCTCAGGGGATAATGATTGATATACTCAAACTGGTATGTGCAGAAATGCAACAACAATGTGAGTTTAAATACTACCCAAACAAACGCGCCAAAGATTACATGGCCAAAGGTCTGGTTCACGGGAACCTGCCCTTGGGTTGGAATGTATCTAGAAAAGAGTGGATTCATTTCTCTGTCCCGCTGCTGACGACCTCTTACAGTTTTTTTGGTTTGCAAAAAAATGACTTTAAATATACCGAGCTGGCTGATCTAGAGGGGCTGGTGGTTGGGGTATTTGGTCCCTCTAATACACAATTCTCTCTGGAAAAAATCCAACATAAGATGATTGAACAGGGGCTTGTACCTATAGAGATTGATCAACACTCTAATGCTGACGGTAAAGGCTTGATAAAAGTAATTAAAGAGAGATTTGGTCTTTACTTTGTAAACAGTGAACTGGCAAATTATAGGATTGAAAATCTGCAACTCCAAGGGCTTGAAAATAAAGGTAGGTATAGATCGCTGGAGTATCATGTGGGCTTCGCTAAAGAGTATATAAGCAAAGACTTTATCATCCGCTTTAATCGCACTGTGCTACAACTGTATCGAGATGCTGCTTTTAAAAAAATCTGGGAAAAATGGCACAGCGAGGCTGGCAATATAGACCCGATTCACTTGCGTGAGTTAGAGATACAATATTGATTTTTCGTGACTTAAAGCAAGTTAAGGTAGTCCAAACTGGAGATGTTAGGCACTTGATTACATGTATTATTTTCGACTGTGACGGGACGCTCGTTGATAGCGAGTATTTGTGTAACCTCGCTTTGCAGATAAAGCTGCGTGAATATTCAGTTGTTGAATCTGCTGAAAGGCTATTACTCAAGTATCGCGGCGGTAAACTGGCAACCATTTTGCAAAGTATTGAATCTGAACATAATATACAGCTGCCCGAAGGCTTTGTTGCAGATTATCGTTATTTAGTTGATCAGCTTTTTGAAAAAGATCTAAAAGAATGTGCGGGAGCTTCACAGATGTTGGCTGACTTAAAGCTGGCAAAGTGTGTCGCCTCCAGTGGGCCGCTGCATAAAATCCACAGTGCCTTGTCGATTACCGATTTGCTTAAATTTTTCTCGGGTAATATTTACAGTTCTTATCAGATAGATAGCTGGAAGCCTGAGCCGGGTATATTCTTGTATGCGGCATCCCAGATGGGTTTTGCCGCGAAGCAGTGCGCTGTATTAGAAGATGGCTTAGTCGGTGTAACGGCAGCAATAGCCGCCGGCATGCTGCCAATATTGTATGATCCACAACGGATACATCGAGTGCCTCAGGGGGTCATCAGCATTGCAGATATGAGTGAGTTGCCCAGTGTTCTGGCTAAACACTAAAGTGTTGTTGTTTTGTGCCGTTATCGGAAAAATTTAGCTGATAAATTTCTGTTCGTATAAGATCATTTTTATTCTTTAGCCTCTGTTATAAGTACCAGTAGTTTTTGGCTTGTGGGCAAAAAAGTGGATTAAAGAATCCGCAGCAGAAACTCTAGTGTTACTAGTTGGGATGATTAAGGGGCGGTTATAGAAAGATTAAATTATAACTAGTCGCAGTGAATAGCTGCGTCTAGTTACAGGGTAGTATTAGTCTTGCTTGGGGGCATACATGGCAAAAATTTCTGCCCGGTCATATTTTTGGTCTGATTGGCAAAGTCATAATAGCCGGGTTTTTCATCAATAAAAATCTGACTTTTGACATCAATTTGTTGCTGCTGTTCGAACAGACCAATAGGCATTATGTACTCTTTGCTCTCGGGCATGTGATAAAATAAATGGCTACCGCAATCAGTGCAAAAACCACGTTCAGCCCATGCTGAAGATCGGTATCTTTTGACTTTTTCTGCGGGCTCTATTATTACATCACTGCCGCAGTGGGTCGCCAGAAAAGGGCCTCCTCCCCATTTTCTACACATGCTGCAATGGCAAATACTGACGTCTGTGTGCATGTTCGCTGCAGTGATAGTGACGGCACCGCACAGACATTGACCGCTGGCAGCTGTTTTATTCGACATAAAATTCTCCTGGATTTAACTTGAAAATAGCTAGAGTTAAAGCTGTCAGCGATAGGGTCAATCAGACGTGTAAGTTGCTGCGTTTAAAATACTAAACAAATGAACTAAGGCTGCGAAAATCGCAGGAAAGATTAAAAACCAAAACCAATAGCCCAGAGTAACAGTGATGAAGATAAACAGAGCCAGGAAGAATCGGCCCTGAATCAATTGGCCGAGGCCTGGAAAAAACACATTACACAGTGCCGCTATCACATTTCCGGTACTTCCCGCTTTAAGCATAGTTTTAACTCCCTAATTAGATTTTCAGTTTGTCGGTAAAATAGCTTTGATATGCAAGTTCAGACAAAGTTCAAACTGGATCAATGCATGCTACTGTGTTTTTATACAGCTATATACGCTGTGGCTTTGACTGTTTTTATTGTCAGTGGTCTATCTGCATCCAGTGATCTTTAGTTTTAACTTTATTGATTATCTGCACTATCAAACCTTGTTCATCAATGACAAAGGTTGTTCTCACGGTACCCATATACTCTTTGCCAAAAGTTTTCTTTAGCTGCCAGACGCCGTAGGCATTTTGTAGTTGTTGTTCCTGGTCCATGAGCAAGTCAAAGGGTAGGTTGTTTTTTTCAATAAAATTGTTGTGCCTTTTTTCCGAACAGCTACTGACACCCAAAACCACATAACCTTGAGAGGTTAAAGTGTCAAAATTGTCGCGTAAATTACAAGCTTGCACGGTACAGCCCGGGGTTGAGTCCTTAGGGTAAAAGTACAAAATCACTTTTCTTCCCTGCAATTGATGAAGAGAAACATCCTCACCCACTTGATTTTTGCAATTGAACAGTGGCGCTTTATCACCGACAGATAATGTCATTAATGTCTCCAAATTAGATACTTGAATTTTAAAGGGATAGTGTTATCGCAACAGCATAGTACAGCGAATAAGTTGATAAAGAACATATTTATTAACAATGTAAAACTTGCATGACGGGCAATTGCAAGGCGTGGCTCAAGCATTGGCAAAAAATACAGGCTATGACTACTCATTGACCCTCATTCTATTATAGAATAGCGACCACAAAACTGTGGTACTTTTAGCCGCAAGCTAATATCTAAGCTGATAACCTGTATTTGGTTGCCTGCAATATGCACTAAATAACCGAAACCAATAAAAAAGTATCAGTTGCTTTTTAAGTAACCCATTTAAGCATCGTGGTGTCGACGCAGTTCAGACATCACCCACGGAGATAAAAATGATTACCGGTAGTATTGTTGCACTCGTTACCCCAATGAAAGAAAATGGCGATGTCGATTGGACGTCTCTAGACAAACTAATTGAATTTCATATCAAAAACGGTACTAATTCTATAGTCGCAGTCGGAACTTCTGGCGAATCGGCTACTCTTAGCCCCAGCGAACATTGCGAAGTGATCAAACGGGTGGTAGATGTCGTTGCAGGTAGGATTCCGGTTATTGCCGGCACTGGGGCGAACAATACACAAGAGGCAATTGAGTTATCTAAAGCGGCAAAAGATTTAGGAGTAGATGCCTGTCTATCGGTAGTGCCTTACTACAACAAGCCGACCCAGGAAGGTATGTACCTGCATTTTAAAGCCATAGCAGAAGCTGTCGACATTGAGCAGATACTTTACAATGTTCCGGGTCGTACTATTGCGGATATGAGTGAAGAAACGACCTTGCGCTTGGCCAGAGATGTCGCCAATATCGTCGGTATTAAAGATGCCACTGGCGATGTGGCACGTAACCAGTCTCTGGTAAAAAATGCGCCTAGTGGTTTTGCCGTATACTCTGGGGACGATGCTACGGCAGTTGAATTGATGCTCGCTGGTGGTCAGGGAAATATCTCGGTGACCGCAAATGTTGCCCCTAAGTTAATGTCAGAGCTTTGCCAAGTGGCGATGTCCGGTGATGCAAGCCAAGCCAGGGCACTCAATGATGCTTTAATGCCTTTGCACAATCAATTGTTTACTGAGTCCAACCCGATACCGGTAAAGTGGGCTGTGGCGCAGCTAGGGTTGATGGGTGATGGGATTCGATTGCCGTTGACACCGCTTTCTGAGCAATATCGCGCCCCGCTGAAAAATGCGATGCTCGACGCAAAACTCGTTTAGTCACATGTTTAATGCCTTATCTGAAAAAGTTAGAGGATGTATGAGAGATCAGCAGATGAATAATAATAACCATCAAGTAATAACTGAAGGCCTACCAGTGCAAGAACAAATAAGTTCATCAGTTATCAATCGATCGCTGCGAAGTACAAGTGTTATGGTATTGCTTTGCACTAGTTTTTTAGCAGGCTGCAGCTCATTATCCGATAATGCTCTCTACGGCGAAAGTGGAATAATTCACGATCGCTCTAAAGAATACCAAGAGTCAGAGAAAAGTCAGCGATTAAAAATCCCCGCACATCTACAGGCAAAGCAAACGCAAGACGCTATGGACGTACCCCAGCGCCAGTTGGCGCAAGGGGCGCCGATTGACAATATCACCAGACCTGAATACTTTTACGCAGATTCAGGTACTGAGACCGTTAACTTTAAGCAGCAAGGCAGCGTTAAAGTGCTGATCGTTGATGCCCCTATCAATGCTATCTGGCCAAAAGCTCAGCAGTTTATGGAGTTTAATAACTTAGGCCTTTCGGATATTGATCCTCAGCAGGGGACCATTGAAAGTGATTGGGTGACTGTAAAGACAGATAAGAGCGGCGTGGTTGATACTTGGTTCAAAAAACTCACCTTTCAAAATATCAAAGGTGACAACAAAAACAAGATTAGAATACAGTTAAAAAGGGATGAAACGAATAGTCAACGCACAGTTCTTAGTATGGCCCACGTACGTTATCCAGTAGATCAGCAGGTAGAGCGTATCGACTGGTCTAACGAATCGAAAAATTTATCTTACAAGACCGAAATGTTGTATGAGTTGCTGCGCTTTATGAGCAAAGCGACCAGCGGCAGCTTAAATAACGGTCTGCTGGCCAGTAACTTTAAACGCCAGCAGCGCGATGGTCTGGTATTGTTTGGTCGCAATGCCAATGGCAAACCTGCGCTGAAAATTTCAGGCAGTATGAACAGTGCCTGGACCTTAGTTGATCGATCTCTAGGGGCAAACAGCATTGATGTGGGGACTAAAGACCGTAAAGCGGGGACCTTTTATCTGACCTTTACCTCGCTCTCTCCAGTAGAAGAAGAGAGTGGTTCTTTCATTGATTGGTTACACGGTGATCGCGGGCCACTGACCTTATCATCACTTGGTTTTGGTGACGATGATGATAAAGGTAAGGACTCAGCGGGTAATGATGTTAGCTACAGCGCCACCGGACAAATAAACTCCAGCAAAGAAATTGGCCTGAGTGATCCTCAGCACCCTGCTAATCAGGAAGGCTTTAAAGTCTGGTTGGGCGGTAAAGTGGTCTATAACTTCAATGAAGGCTTCAATAAGGGCTTTTTCAACTCAATTACTAACCTGTATGAGCTGACCGCAGGTTATCGATTGAGACTGACCCATAGAGGCAATGCCACATTTATCACAGTATTAGATAAAGAGGGGCTGGAAGCGCCTTCGGTACCAGCTGAAGAGTTGCTCTGGGTAATTAAAGACAGAATCCCAAGAGCATAAAATTTAGCTAGAACACAGACACCCACTTTATGTGGGTGTTTTGTTTATGGCGGGGAATATCACTAGCCCAACGGGCCCAGATTAGCAGTACAAAGGCGTAAGTCGACAAGAATACAGACATGGCGCAACACTGCCAAACAGACAATATTAAATTTAGAGATAATCTACAACTGGAGAACCAATGAGCGCTTATAAAGTAATGGATGTGAATGATGATCTGCCTATCAGAGTCAGTGGCAAAGTTCACAGTGGCAAAGTCAGGTCTGTTTACAAGCTAACAGCAGCAGACAGCAGTAGGTTGATTCGCGAAAAGGGTTACCCGATTGCCGAAGATACCGCTTTGGCAATAATGATTATCAGCGATCGAATCTCTGCATTTGAGTGTATCTGGCGTGGCGAGAATAATTTAATGGGAGTGCCTGGCAAAGGTGCGGCGCTTAATGCTATCTCTGCTCACTGGTTCAAATGTTTTAATGATGCAGGCCTGGCTGGAAATCACATTGTTGACGTACCTCATCCCTATATCTGGATTGTACGTCAGGCGCAACCAGTGATGGTTGAAGCTATCGCACGCAATTACATTACCGGCAGTATGTGGCGCGCTTATTCTAAAGGAACCAGAGATTTCTGTGGTATCGACTTAGAGGAGGGTTTGCAGTCGAATCAAAAATTGTCGCAGCTGCTAATTACTCCCTCGACCAAAGGTATTATTAAGGGGGTTAGCGATGTTCCCGAAGTGGATGATGTAAATATCTCTCGGGAAAATATCATCAATAATCTTCAGGCGTTTAAGTTCAACGACGTAGCCGATGTCGACCTTTATGAAAAGCTACTCACCGAAGGCTTTAATTTGATTACAGAGCAGTTAGCTGCGGTTGAACAGATCTTCGTTGATACGAAGTTTGAGTTCGGTTATGTCAAAGATTTACAAGGCAATGATGAATTGATCTATATCGATGAAGTGGGAACACCTGACTCCTCTAGGATTTGGGATGCTAAGGCCTACCAGCAGGGCAATATAGTGGAGAACTCCAAAGAGGGTTTCCGTCAAATGCTGCTTAAATCAGTGCCTAATCCGCAACTGCTATTAGATAAAGACAAAATGACTGAGCGCACGGCGATGGCTGCTGATTTTTTCCTCTCGCAAGCCGATATTTTACAAGTCAGTGAGACTTATACAAGTATCGCTAAGACTATTACCGGTAAAGCGGTACAAGTCCCAACAGACCCAAAAGCTGAGATCATTGAAATACTTGATCGCGATTATGGTTTGATCGAAAAGACCTGATTCAGGAGAGTTACTCAAGGCAATTTATAAAATCAGTTAAAGCCCTCATCA
>ASZI01000005.1 GCA_000416315.1 Osedax symbiont Rs2
CTAGATAAATGCGCTGTTCTTCGCACTCATAAATTACCCGTTACCCGTTGATAAAAGGAATTCTCATGAACGTCCGGCGTCTACCGATTTTAATTAGCACTGTCATTTTGAGCTCAACACTGGCCAGTACTATAGCTGTAGCAAAAACCACCAATATAGTGACAGATACACAAATTACGCAACTGACTAAAAACCCTTGGCTCAGAGAAAAGCTTCCGCAAAATACTTTGTTATATGCACGCATTCCCTCTCTCTGGACTAGCGTTTCCTATAAGGATGACAGTTTTAAGTACGCCCTGGGAAATAACAGCTTCACGCAAACGATGAACAGTATCCAAGAAGCTAGCGGTCAATGGATCGCCGAAGCCGATGCCCAAATCAAACCCTTTTTAGCCCTGCTTGCGGGTCAGCTCGATGGGCCGATAGAAATTGCAGTGGTCGCAAATGGACCTATGCCACAGTTGATGATTACCGCAAGTCTTGACTACAGCGACACTGGGCAACTGCAATTATTAATTGACAGCTTGCTAAAAGCAAAGCTGGTCAAATCAGAGATCGTGAAAATGCAACAAGGTAGCGGTTTATTATTGACCGACCTGGGACCTACCCCCTACCGCTGGGATAAGAAAAATAAAAGATTAAATATTTTAGTGGCGCTGGGCGGCGCAAAAATATCCGCGCTAGATAGTGCATTCAATGCCTTAACAAAAAATAGCGAAAGCCCGATGCTGGCAAACGAGCAACAGATGGATAGCAGTAAACAAGGGCTTTACTTGTGGTTCAACAACCAGGCCGCTTTTCCACTGTACCAGGGCATGACCCCAAAACCTATACTGCAACAAATGCAGATGTTTGGGGTTGCCGATATGAAGTCTTTGGCTCTAAGCTGGGGTGTCAGAGATAACAAAGGGCGAATCAAACTGCAGCTGGAAGCTGAAAACAGTGGCTTAATTAGAAAGATGTTACCAATCAACAGTAACGAATTATCGATTTTAACCGCCGGCGAGCCAAACTTAACCACTTTATTAGCACTGCCATCGGCTGAGCAATTTAGCAGTATTGAACAAATGCTGCTGCAACTGGCTGGCGACACAAGTAGTTATCAAGAAATCAAGGCCGCTGTGCTTGAGAAACTCGGTTTCAGTATTGAGGATATTTTGAGTGCAATCGGACCCGAGTTGATAGGTGTATCCGATCAAGCCGGTGAATATTTGGCTGTGCGTATTCGCAACTCGAAAAAGTTCAGGACAATAATAGATACACTTGCAACGCTGCCTGGAGTTGAAAAGCAACAGCACAAGATTAATCAGCAGATAACAACTTACCTCAAATTGCCCAGCATGTTTGATGAAAAAAGCACTGCTGCAATGCAGGAAATGCCGTACTTTGTCACCGATATGCTAACAAAAGTAAGCACTCACTTATACTGGCAGATCGAGGGTGATTACTTGATTATGGCAGCCCTGCCACAAGTGCTTCTTGACCGCCAAATGCAGCTTTCGCAGCAGACATTGGAACAGTGGTTGAGTAATACTCAACACCAAGATCTAAGCCACAGTAGTTTGGCTATCTCCGGCTCCATCGATCACGCCCCCAGGCGTCTCTACTACACATACTTAAATGCCATACAGGCACTTGCGGATATCACCGGGGCCAAGATAGACCCATTTTCACTACCTTCTGCACAACAACTCTCTCTGGCCAAACAGGGAACTTTAGGGCTGCAAATAGATTCCAGTGAACGGCATATGGCCATCGAATTCACCTTTGAATCAACTCCCGCCGACATTTTGTTATCCGGACAAGGGATGGCAAGTATGGCGGGGGGAGGCATTTTGGCAGCAATCGCCATTCCGGCTTATCAGGAGGACCTGTTGCGCGCTAAAACCAACCAGGCTTTGTTTGCTGCCTCCAAGTTAAAACAGCAAATTGCAGATTTCTACTTCACAGCGGGTAAATATCCTGACAGCAAGCAACTTGAGAGTCTCAATATAGAACAGTACTTCAGCGAAGATTATTCTATACAGCTAGAAGCCGACAGCGGAGTGATATTAGTGCTTTTTCAGAGAGCTGACATTGGCAAACAACAGACTATTAAATTGACTCCCATAGCTTCAGAGCAACAAATTAGCTGGGATTGTGCTTCAAACTTACCGCTGTCGATACGCCCTGCGATGTGTCGGAAGAATTTAAATTAATTTTGCCACTATAAAAACCACTCCTCACCCTGGAACGACTTCCAGGGCGGGGAAACGACAACACAAAGAGCATCTGAAAAAGCGGCTGAAGAAAGAAAAATTATTTTCAGTTAAGTAATATATATAACTAAAGTCATAGCCCAGCACAAATACTAATCTTGGCTGTACAACCCCTTTTATCGACAATAGACCAATCTCTGTTGCAAGAAATGATTGTTCCCTCAAAATAAAAGCCGAATTATCAATTTTATTTACTGTTGGCCACTATAAATATATAACTTTTGTCATACAGATATACTGTGACAAATCCAATATGCTGTTTTTGATCAATAATCCATCACCTCACTGTTTAAAGGATTACCGGATGAAATTGAAGCATAGAATACTCATTGCCTTGATGGCCACCAGCTTAGTACCTTTACTCTTTCTCGGCTTTAGCGCTTTATATACAGCCAGCAATTCACTAGAGAATGCCGCCTACGATAAATTAAATGCGGTACGGGAAATAAAGAAAAGCCAGATTGAACAATACTTTGTAGCTCGCCAGGCAGAATTAGAAATTCTGCAGCAGAGCGTCGCTAAAATATATGCCGATCACGATCATCAATCCTCTTCTATACAAAAAGTTGCACACGACCATGATCAGTACTTCAAAAACTTCATCCAAACTTTCGGCTACTACGATCTATTTTTAATAGGCCCCAAGGGCGAAGTGTTTTATACAGTTGAAAGAGAATCTGATTATCAGAGTAATTTAATATCCGGGGAGTTTAACAACTCCTCACTGGCAAAGCTGTATAGCAAAGTCAAAGACAGCCAGTCCTATCAACTGCAAGATTTCAGCCCCTACGCTCCCAGTAATAATGAACCGGCAGCTTTTATCGCCATCCCTGTAACTGGCAATACAAAATTGCAAATCACAGTTGCATTGCAGCTATCATTAAAAACCATAAACGATTTAATGATGCAGCGTGAGGGCATGGGCGATACCGGTGAGAGTTACTTAGTAGGGGATGATTTAAGGATGCGGTCCGATTCATTTTTGGACCCACAAGGTCACAGCGTAATGGCCAGCTTCGCCGGGAATATCGAAGACAACGGAGTTGATACTCTAGCCGTAAAAGAAGCGTTAACTGGCATATCCGACAGTAAGATAATTAATGACTACAATGGCAATCCGGTGTTGTCGGCCTACACTCCGGTTAATGTAAATGGTTTAAACTGGGTACTACTATCCGAGATAGATGAGGCTGAAGCGATGGCGCCGGTGCAGTCGTTGCGCAATATCATTCTGCTGTTGTTAGCTTGCACTCTCGGGGTCGTCAGTACTGTAGCTTTTATTGTCACTCGCTCTATCATCAAACCTATCGGTGGTGAGCCTGGATCGATGGCTAATCTCGCTGAATCGATTGCCGATGGAAACTTAACTTATCGATTCGACCGCAGCACTGGCAATACCGGCGTCTATGCTGCCATGGACAAAATGAGCGCTAATCTAAATAGCGTTATCAGACGCATCTCCAGCATGACTGTTGAATTAGCTTCCAGCGCCAGCGAGAGCAGCAAAATAGCCGAACAAGCCAACCTGAGTATTGCTGCGCAACAATACAATATAGGTAACGTCGCTGCTGCAATGCAGGAAATGTCAGCCACTATCAAAGAAGTTGCCGATAATGCAAAAAATGTCTCGAAAAACACTCACAATGTCCAGCACGCATCCAGCGAAGCTAAACAAGACGTTGAAAAGACCATAGAGACGATCAATGTATTATCTCGAGAAATTAACAATGCATCCCAGGCCATACAGACCGTTGATAATAAATCACAAGAGATAGGCTCTATTCTGGAAGTGATCAGGGGAATAGCCGATCAGACAAACCTGTTAGCTTTGAACGCAGCCATAGAGGCAGCCAGAGCCGGGGATCAAGGGCGCGGCTTTGCAGTAGTCGCCGATGAAGTAAGACAGCTAGCACACAAAACCAAGCTATCAACTAGCAACATAGAGACTATGATAAAAGTACTGCAAGAAGGAGTTTCGGATGCGGTGCAAGTAATGAATAAAAGTAACTTGCTGGCGACTGAAACGGTAACTTGCGCCGAACAGGCTGCAGCGGCCATCCATAAGTCACACAGTGAAATTGGCGAAATCACCAACAATGTGACGCATATTGCCACTGCAGCCGAACAGCAATCGATGGCCTCTGAGGAGATCAATCAGGCAATAGAACAAATCAGCAATGCCGCAATGCTAAATGCTTCGGGTATCACAGAGCTGTCTAGCTCCAGCGAGCACTTGAATCAATTGAGTAGTAACCTTAAGGGAGTGACAGACAAATTTATCATCGCTTAACACTAAGGCTTGAATCTGACTGTTGACCAACAAGCCGCCAGAAAGCAGCGCAGCAACCGCTGCTTTTACTTTTCAATATGCTGACACTGCTGAAGTTAAGCAAGCCGGAAAAATGCAGCTTATTATTTTAACAGCGACAGCAAGCTCTCTGTGTAGTGATCGATTTTATATATAGTGCGACCGGCAATTTTGCCGTCGTCATCGTAATAACGCAGTTTAATGGCTGCTTTATGATGTGGATTAGCCTCAAACGCCGCTATCTCCTGTGCGTTCATTTTACCCCCCTGTAGGTTCAGAGAATTGACGGAAGCCTCCGACAGGCGCGCCTGATAACTGTCATCAACAGCACACAGATAGCGCTTTGCGGCGACATGTAAGCGCACTGGTTCACTGACCTGCTGCGGATAGAATTGTTCAAGAATTAATGCTCCGGCGTCTTCATGGAAATTATCCATGCCATTCTCCAGCGCATCTAAGGGAAAATCACCGATAAAATGCCCTATATCATGCAACAGAGCGGCGATAACTAACGCTTCATCCGCACCATCTTCAACAGCACAAGCAGCAGATTGTTCCATATGGTCCGCCATCGATACCGACTCACCTAAATAGGACTCAGGTCCGCGACGAGCAAATATATCTAAAATAAAAGGAACCACCGTTTCCCGGCTTAGTTGATTGCTATCCACAATGCTTTATCTCCTGTCAGGGTTAAATTAAACAGATTGTTAAAATGTTTGAACAGTGAAGCAAAAAAAAAATTCAAGCACAAGAGCTGAATAAAATAGCACACATATATCAGTCGCTAACAGACCCGTTATTGGAAAGCCGATGCCATTATGATGCAAAGTTACACTTTAGCAGCTGCCTCCGGCAAATCGTAAATCTTAGTTTTTCGATAGTCACTGGGGGTTAACCCGATGCTCTTCTTGAAGCATTTAGAAAAATATAATGGATCTTCAAAACCACATTTATAGGCGATGATTTCTATTTTATGACTGCTCAGTAGTAGTAATTTACAAGCGGCATCAATACGTTTGGCACTGATGTATTTTTTCGGTGAAACACCGACGATGCGACTGAACCAGCGGCTAAAATGTGCAGTAGATGTACCGTGGAAATCCGCTAACTGAGGGACCGTTAGTGCAGAGTCGATGTTGTCGGCCACCAACTGAAATATTTTCTCCAGTTGTCGATAGTTATTAGTAAGACCGATGTTTTCCTCGCTCTGGGCAATAACTGGCGCCAGTAATTGGTACATTGCAGCAACAGCTGACATATAATCACGGTCACTTTTCCCAGCGTTGATAACCTGCTCGATAAGACTTTTATCGCGCATGCCGATAGGTTGTAACGGTGGGTTGTATAACTCAAACACATCCAAACCTGAGTTGACTTGTAGGGTAAAAGCACAGGCGCCCAACTGCATCGGCTCGAAACAGCGGGAGTGGGCAAGTTGATTTAAAGGCAGGACCACTAAACTGTCAGGCTGTAGTGAAATACTGCGATTTTCCAGCTGAACTTCGCCGTAACCACTAAAGACATGAATCAGCCAGTTATAGGGGCGCCGGTAGGCCGGATAGTTCCAATGCTGGCCGGTACGCTGGCCATAGCTGCGGATTAAATTAAGCGTTAAAGGCTGTGATGCAAGTGACATATTATTTCAAATATCATAAAAGTCCATATTTTGACTTAAAACTGCCTATTATTGAAGTGCTAATTTTTTTAGCATAACAAAAGCTTAAGTACGCTGCAGGATCTATCCATTAACATAGGCTTTTGCTCTAGCGGCTTTTCTATCCGGTCCAGATAACTACAAGGCAGCAGAGACTCAACATTATGATAAATTTTATAGACTTTAAAAATCAGCGCTTTCACTACTTATGGTTAAGGGACAACTGTCCCTGCAGCGATTGTCGTCACCCCAGCGGTCAACGTATCCATGAAACCTGGCAATTAGATGCCAATATTAACGTTGAAAGTTATCAGGTTACAGATACGGGACTTCAAGTTAAATGGGCCGCCCCCCATCAACATCTGTCAAATTTTACTGAGCAGTACCTACTGGAAAACAGTTATGACCGTGGTAGAAGTACGACACAATCTATTGAAAACTGGGGATCAGAGCTGACCGGCCAGCTACCTTGCTTTGACTATGAAGAGGTCATTGGCAAAGAGGAAGTCAAAGCGCAATGGTTGGAAGCGGTAAATAAATATGGCCTTTCGCTATTGAAGAACGTTCCGACGAAACCTGGAACAATTTTGCAAGTAGTGCAGTTATTTGGCTATGTACGAAATACAAACTACGGTGAATTGTTCGAAGTTATCAGTGTTGAGCAGGCCGTTAACTTGGCCTTCCCCCCCCTACCTCTGAGTTTGCACACAGATAACCCGTACCGCAATCCAGTACCGACACTACAGTTATTGCACTGCCTGGAAAAAGCTCAACGCGGTGGAGTCACGGCACTCACTGATGGTTTTCGTGCAGCACAGATTTTACGCGAACAGAACCCAGAGGCGTTCAAGCTCTTGGCTAGTCAGGCCGTCACGTTTAGGTTTAGCAGTGAAGATGCAATCTTAGAACATAGCGCTTGCATGATTGAGACGGATGCGAGGGGCGAGATCAGTGCCATACGCGTTAACAACCGCTCACTGGCACCCTTGAACCTGCCTTTTGACCTAATGCAAAGCTACTATTTGGCCTATCAGGAGTTAATGTCGATAATACAGGGCAGTAACTGCAAAGTGACATTGACCTTAGATAAAGGCGATTTAATCTTATTTGACAACCAAAGAATTCTGCACGGCCGGGAAGTACAAGCCGAAGGTCCCAGACATTTACAAGGCTGCTATGCAGACCGAGACGGCTTGCGAAGCACCGCTGCGTTGTTAAAGAAACAAAACTCTACCACTGTACCAGTGGTCGCCTCGAGCTAGACCTATGGCACTAGCAGACAAGCGTTAAGGATTTAATTCGACATAATTAGAGCGCTGCACCAGCATATAGACTGTATATAACTTAAAAAAAAACACAGAGTACCAGTGATGAAAAAACTTATTCTTATCATGATCGACGGTATCAGCGCCGGTAAATTCCGGCAAATGCGCCACAGTCTGCCACACTTAGATCAACTGGCGAAACGGGGCACACAAGTTGAGGCGTTGACCCCAGAAATATGTGGCACTTCATTTCCCGGGCGAACTTCAATGATTGTCGGTCAACCACCCAGTGAGCATGGTATTTACGGTAACAAGATATGGGACGGTGAAGTATTTCGCTGGTCAAATCCCTACGACGTACGCACTGAAACTCTCGCCACTTTAGCCAGCGCAGCCGGCGCCAACGTAGCCAATATTGGCTATGGCATGGTACGACCGGAAGACTGTGATTTATACGTCAGTCCCTGGTGGGTAAACGATGTTATGAGCCGCGGGCGGGACAACCAACCGCACCCGGCAAATGATCTCTGGTCAATGAAGAATAAAATATTAGATCCCAATGCCAGATTAAAATCACTGGGCCTTTGTGCAGCCAACATAACAGACCCTTACTCTGACCGCAGTCAAACTTTGCAATTGGGAATGCTGGCTGATTTTCAACTAATGGAATTGGCTGCAGATGTCATCTGCTCGGATCAGTCCCCTGATTTGATCATGCTGGAAATTGGTATCACCGACTATTATTTACATCAGTACGGCACTGATCACCCGCTTACCGAGCTATCATTGCGCACTGCAGATGCTCAAGTCGGCGCTTTTTTACAGCGCTTGGATAACGCTGATAAATTGGATCAATACAACCTTGCCATCATGAGCGATCACGGTCATCACTTGATGGCTGAAGCAATACACTGTGACCGGTTGCTACCCGAGGGAGTGCGCTGGTCCAGTGAAGGCAGCATGTTATTTGTCGCCCCCAGATCCACCACTGAAGCAACAGAAGTAACCAAAAGGCTGCTGGACCAGGGCATGGAAATTTGGACACAACCCTTGCTACCGGCTGAACTGGAGAGTCAGCTGTTGATTTTCTGCTGCCCTCAGGGGCAGTACATCAGCTTTGAAGCGGATCTCAAAGGGAGCGGACAAGTAACAGGCACTTCCAAGTATCAATCTAACCACGGCATGCGCCCGGGAACAGAAGAAGACTATCGTTTCTGTATTTTTTCTGGTCCCGACGTACCGCAACAGAAAATCGATTTTGCCGAAGCGATCCAGGTAGCACCTACTATGGCTTCCATTATGGGTATTCAAACCCCCTGGAAAGCACAACCGCTGATTTAAAAAATGTCAGCTCAAATTATCGCGTAATCAAGCAGCCATTAGGCTGCTTTTTTTTGCTGACTCGCTTCAGTACCCAAGTAGCTCATTGGTCGACTAATATCTCATATTAGTGACATTCAAAGAATAAATTTCATATAAGAAACACGCTTTATGCTGCAAGCCTTTACTTAGCAGTTGAATAATTTCTGAATGGAATATTACCAATAATACACATATAACGATAGCTACAGGCACTTTTTCGAGAATAGGGTAAAGCTATGTCTCGGCACTAAGTAAATAAGCCACTGCAATTTAAATAGTTTTTATAACAAATATTTCTTATAAGAAATATTGTTTCCTAAAGTGATTTTTAACTGATAAAATGCCGGCATCTAAGATCCCTTTAGATAAAAACCTTTGCAATAACCGCTTCTGATCCGCAGGAGCACTATAAATATAATAAAGCTATTAGAGATAAAAACCTTATGGAACTACTAACCTCTATTTTTAAAGACATAAATAGCATCGTTTGGGGACCAATGATGTTAGTCCTTATCCTCGGCGTCGGCTTATTCCTGATGCTGGGTCTAAAACTAATGCCCATTTTAAAACTGGGTACCGGCTTCAAATTACTTTGGAGCGGACGCTCTACATCTGCTGCAGATCAGAAAGAGGGGGAAATTCCTCCTTTCCAGGCATTAATGACGGCCCTTTCTGCTACGGTAGGCACGGGTAACATCGCCGGCGTGGCAACCGCAGTATTTTTGGGCGGTCCCGGTGCTCTGTTTTGGATGTGGTGTACAGCCTTAGTGGGAATGGCAACAAAGTACTCAGAAGCAGTACTGGCGGTTAAATACCGGGAACAGGACAGCAATGGCAATCATGTCGGCGGTCCTATGTACTATATTAAGAACGGCTTGGGAAAAAAATGGGCCTGGCTAGGCACCTTATTCGCTTTTTTTGGTGCGATTGCCGCTTTCGGTATCGGCAATACTGTACAGTCAAACTCAGTTGCCGATGTCTTAAACACTGATTTTGGCCTGCCACACTGGTTAACCGGTGTTATTTTGATGGTGCTAGTTGGAGCAGTACTGCTCGGGGGCATTAAGCGCATTGGCTCAGTCGCCGGCTCTCTGGTACCGATAATGGCTATCGCCTACTTACTGGCAGGCTTAGTGGTATTAGTGATCAATGTCGAGCAAATCCCCAACGCCTTAAACTTAGTCTTTACCCACGCCTTCAGCTCTACAGCGGCAGAAGGTGGATTCGCCGGAGCAGCGGTGTGGATGGCTATTCGTTTTGGTGTTGCCCGCGGTATTTTCTCCAACGAAGCCGGTCTCGGATCAGCGCCTATCGCTCATGCTGCGGCGCAAACTTCCAGTCCTGTTCGTCAGGGAATGGTCGCTATGCTCGGTACTTTCATCGATACTCTTATTATCTGTTCTATCACCGGTCTGGTTATCATTACCTCCGGCGAGTGGACCAGTGGAATTTCGGGTGCATCACTGACATCCGCGGCCTTCGCGCAGGCTCTACCAGGTGTCGGTAATTATCTGGTGGCTATTGCCCTGGCTGTCTTTGCCTTTACTACCATCATTGGCTGGTCTTTTTACGGCGAGCGCTGTATCCAGTACTTGTTTGGCGAAAAGTCAGTTATGCCCTACCGGGTACTGTGGATTTTAGCGGTATTTGTAGGCGCGAACACTAGCCTAGACTTTATCTGGCTGGTTGCCGATACACTGAATGCGGCAATGGCAATTCCCAACTTAATTGCCCTGGCACTGCTAAGCCCTGTGGTCTTTAAGCTGACCAAAGAGTATTTTGCAAAACACTGATGAGAATCTAAGCTTACATTTATCTAAATGATTAATACACTCTCCCCC
>ASZI01000006.1 GCA_000416315.1 Osedax symbiont Rs2
GAGGGCGATTTTTTAGTGATTAATTTTAGTTGTTGCTCTTGAGCCGCCCCTACGGGTATCACCATAGTTCCGCCTACCGCCAGTTGGTTTAATAACTCAGCAGGCACCTGATCGGGCGCCGCGGTGACTAATATTGCATCATAGGGCGCGAATCGGGCTAAGCCCATTCCGCCATCGCTATGTTGCAGTGTCACATTGTCGATTTGCATAGCATCTAGCCTTACTTTTGCCCTATCCTGTAAAGGCTTTATACGCTCAACTGAAAACACAGAATCGACCAGTTGTGCCAATATAGCCGTTTGATAACCGGACCCAGTTCCCACCTCAAGCACCTTGCGCAAGGGTTTATCAGCAAGTAACAATTCGGTCATTTTAGCGACAATGTAAGGTTGAGAAATTGTCTGGTTATAGCCGATCGGCAAGGCATTATTCTCATAGGCTCCGTGTGCCAGTGCCTCGTCAAGAAATATATGTCTAGGAGTGCACTGGATTGCTTTTAGTACATCTCTGGAGATTATCCCCTGCGCTGCTAAGCTTGCTACTAACCTATCTCTGGCTCTTTGCGAAGTCATACCACTACCACGCAGGTTAAATTGTTCAGCCACTAAACGTCCTCCAACCAATCTTCAATATTATCGATCACAGCATAATTCGTCATATCAAAATGCAGTGGTGTTATTGAAACAAAACCTTGCTCTATCGCATAGAAATCCGTGCCTGGACCATTGTCTATCGCTGTCCCTACCCCGGCTATCCAATGCTTTATATTGCCTCTTGGATCAACACATTCAATAGGCGCCTGAGATACTGATCTATGCCCTAACCTAGTAACATGTATACCTTTTATCTGCTCTATTGGCACATCCGGTACATTCACATTGAGCACTGTTCTGGAGACTGATTGTAAAGACTTCAACCTTAAAATCAGATCCTTAGCGATAGTAGCTGCTGTATCATAATTTCTCGGGTGAGCATTGGCTATAGAGATAGCTATACCTGCTAACCCTAACGTTCGACCTTCCATTGCCGCTGCTACCGTCCCTGAATACAACACATCATCACCTAAATTGGCCCCTGCATTAATACCGGAGACAACCACTTGAGGAACAAAGTCAAAGGTACCAGAGACACCCAAATTGACACAGTCAGTAGGTGTGCCGTCAATACCTATAAAGCCATTGCTGTGCACATAAGAACTTAAAGGTCGGTTCAAGGTAAGTGCATTACTGGCGGCAGATCGGTTGCGATCCGGAGCGATAACTTGCACGTTGGCAACTGTCGCCAGGGCATCGTGCAAAGCTAAGATTCCCGGTGCAAGTACACCGTCATCATTGGAAACTAATATTTTCATCATGATCTGGATCCCGCGTCTCGGTAGTCACACAACTCTCTGAGCACGCTAGTCGCAAAAGAACCTGGTGGTAGCTCAAAGCTGATTTGCCAGATTCCTGGCTGCACACAGACGCTTTGTAAGTTACCTGGCAGTAAACGAATAGATCGCCGATCTTGAGACAGCCCAGTGTATTCCAGACGCTCAATTATCTCTAAGTGTTCGCACAGTAATGCATTTTCCCACTGCTGGGCACTCTGAGTTACCAGTTGTCGACCACGGCCGCACATAGGCCCGGTTAAATGCAAATCCAAATCATTCATACGCAAGGTCAGTGCATCTATATCATCGGCGACAAAGTGACTTTTACTGCCCTCTAACATCATCACATCGCCAGTCATAATTTTCGACCAGAGTTGTTGTTTAATCCGAGCTGACAGGAGATGATTAAAAAACCACGAGCGCACTGCAGATATATAGAGTCCTTTTTTGTTGCGGTTACGCTCTTTGAACTCTTCTTTAAGCAGGGAAATTCCGCGGCTCAAATTTCCACCACCAATGCCAAATCGCTGCTCACCAAAATAATTAGGCACGCCTTTCTCAATCATCGCCAGGCGCCGGGCAAACTCAATATCATCACTGACTTCGCGGAGATACAAACTAAATTTATTGCCCTTAAGTGCGCCTGTTCGCAATTTCCTGCTGTGCTTTTGCACTTCGAGTACTTCGATGCTGTCGCTACTAAAAGCTTGCATTGAGATAGTCTTGACCCCGGGCAAACAGACGCTGAACCATTGTTCAGTAATTGCGTGCCGGTCTTTTTTGCCTGCGTAACCAATTTCTTTACTAGTAACTTTAAAGAACTGCGCTAGTTGTTTCGCCACCCAATCACTGTTCTCGCCATTTTTACGAATCTTAATGTACCAGTGTTCACCTTCGCCGTCGGGCTCAAAAGCGGGAATTTCAGTGACCAAAAAATCTTCATTACTGGTTCTGATCACAGCGGAACATTCGGGCTTACCGTAGAGGTATTGATAATCAGTAGGGTATCTATTCATTTTTAAAACTTGTGCCTTGTACTGTTTAAATATTGATTCGCTAACAACTGTTTATTACTGTCTGCTATTATCTATTAACTGGTAAAAAGTTTCATCGGGCTTAACCATCCCCAACTCACTTCTGGCGCGCTCTTCAATTGCTGTCAAACCTTTACGCAAATCGATAACTTCCGCCTCTAGCTGGTGATTGCGCAGCAGTAACTTATCATTTTTTACAGTTTGGCCCCTAATCTCAAGCTCAAGTGCCGATACTTGCGATACATTAGCCTCACCGAACCACATTCTATACTGCAACCCGGCCAACAACACTAAGAGCCCCAACAGTAATAATCTATACATGCATTTTTCCAGAATAAATCATAGAGAGTTAACAATACGAAGTTTTACTCATCGCTATCCATTGACATTAATGTGGATATTGAAACTGCAAAGGCAGCACTTGCCAATTGTAGGCACAAGACCATCACGGATATATCGCTGTTAGGCAACACTGTACAATAGTGTAAAGTTTTTAACACACAAAACAAAGAAAAAGGGAGCAAAAGCCCCCCTTTCAAATCGTTGAATCAATCACAAGTTTTAAGCCTTCAGCTAATTCCTGTGACACAGATTCGAGTCTTTAATGGTTACTGCCCTTTGATCTCAGAGCGTCCGTTATAGACAGCGGCGCCTGCCAATTCTTCTTCTATGCGTAACAGCCTATTGTATTTCGCCACTCGATCGGAGCGAGATAGCGATCCAGTTTTAATCTGCCCAGCCGCTGTACCCACAGCCAGGTCGGCGATAGTGGTATCTTCAGTTTCACCTGATCGGTGTGAGATAACGACGCTAAAGCCGGCATCTTTAGCCATTTTAATCGCATCCAAAGTTTCAGAGAGCGAACCAATTTGATTAAATTTAATCAAGATCGAATTTGCGATACTCTGATCGATGCCTCTTTGCAAAATTTTGGTATTAGTCACAAACAAATCATCACCAACCAATTGAACTTTGTCGCCTATTTGTTTTGTCAGCGTAGCCCAGCCATCCCAATCAGACTCATCCATACCATCTTCAATGGATAGGATAGGATAGTTTGCGGCCAGATCTGCTAAGTAGTTGCTAAAACCTGTGGAATCAAAAGACTTGTTGTCGCCACCTAAATGATACTGACCTTGCGAGTAAAATTCTGAAGCGGCACAATCCAGAGCCAGTGTCACATCCACTCCCAGCTCGTAACCGGCATTGGCAACCGCTTCTTTGATCACTACCAAAGCTTCTTCATTGGAGGATAAATTCGGTGCGAATCCGCCTTCATCACCGACCGCAGTGCTTAAACCACGCCCAGACAATACAGCTTTCAAGGCGTGGAAGATTTCCGTGCCACAGCGTAATGCCTCAGCAAAATTGCTGAAGTTTACCGGCTGGACCATAAACTCTTGAATGTCCACATTGTTATCAGCATGCTCTCCGCCATTGATAATGTTCATCATAGGCACAGGCAGTGAATACTGACCTGAAGTGTTATTTAAGTCGGCTATATGGGCATATAGTGGTACTTTTTTGTGCACTGCCGCCGCTTTCGCCGCTGCTAATGACACCGCTAAAATAGCATTTGCGCCTAAATTTTCTTTATTTTCAGTGCCATCCAGGGCCAGCATTTTGTTATCTAGTGCCCGTTGATCTAATGCATCCATGCCAATTAGTGAATCGCGAATCTGACCATTTACAGCTGCAACCGCTTTTAACACACCTTTACCTAGGTAGCGGCTCTTGTCCCCATCACGTAGCTCTAATGCCTCTCTGGAACCTGTTGATGCACCTGAGGGAGCACAAGCGGTGCCAAATGCGCCACACTCAAGTGTCACATCAGCTTCTATGGTAGGGTTTCCTCTAGAGTCTAAAATTTCTCTTGCTTGGATCTTCGCTATAAGCGCCATTCTTTTCTCCTGAGCTGGTAACTCATCTAAATAATTTAATGTTTTTTAAGCTAAATTCTCAAACCGTCAAGGCTGTGAGTTTGAGCTACTAATCAGCTGTCGCTGATTTTCACCAAAGAAAGACCCCGATCAAGCCAGTACCGCTATGACTTAATTTCAGCTTTCCACTACCAATGCTCTGTGGCACTTTTATAATTTTTGTTATCAACAAGCTAAAAAGGGCTGCGGCTATAACAAGCACACATAAATAAGGAGCCTAGAGCCCCTTATGTTTTAACATTTACTTAATATTACAGTTCACTGCTGCGCTTTTGTTCCGCCAGAGCTGCCTCGATGAAACCGGTAAACAAACCGTGTCCATCACGCGGATCCGAAGTAAACTCCGGATGAAATTGACAAGCTACGAACCAGGGATGCTCGGCGACTTCAATGACTTCTACCAGCTCACCGTCGCTAGAGCGACCAGCAATCAACAAGCCCGCTGCCTCTAACTGAGTAACATAGTTGTTGTTCACTTCAAAGCGGTGACGGTGACGCTCGACTATTTCAGTAGTACCGTAACATTCAGCGATGGTCGAGCCCTGTGTAAGATGACACTCTTGAGCGCCAAGGCGCATAGTACCACCTAGATCCGTCTTCTGATCTCGCGTTTCAACTTTACCTTCACTATCGGTCCACTCAGTGATTAGACCAATTACCGGGTGTTCTGCATCATGGTTAAATTCGCTGGAGTCAGCACCGGCTAGGCCCGCGCAGTTACGGGCAAATTCAATCACGGCAACTTGCATGCCTAAACAGATACCTAAGTAGGGAATGTTGTTTTCCCGGGCATACTGCACAGCTGAAATTTTTCCTTCTACACCGCGCTCACCGAAGCCACCTGGGACTAAAATGGCACTCGCACCTTTGAGGGCTTCAATACCGTCGCGCTCGATGCGCTCGGAATCGATATAGTCTATTTTAACTTTCTTACGTAACTTTATACCGGCATGCGAGATAGCTTCGATCAATGACTTGTATGCATCGAGTAACTCCATGTATTTACCGACCATGGCAATACGCACTTCACCTTGGGGATTCAAGTGCGCATCGGCAACTCTGGTCCACTCGGTTAAATCGGCAGGCGGTACATCAATGCCAAAACGCTCCACAACTAGATCATCAACATTCTGTTCCCACAAAATCTGCGGAATATTGTAAATGGTATTAGCATCTGGAAGTGAGATAACAGCGCGCTCTTCAACGTTTGTAAACAGTGACAGTTTACGCCGCGAAGAATCGGGGATAGCATGATCAGATCGGCACACTAAAATATCAGGCTGGATACCTATAGAGCGCATCTCTTTTACCGAGTGCTGGGTAGGTTTAGTTTTTGACTCACCTGCCGTCGCTATATAGGGAACCAGCGCTAAATGCATGAACAAAGTGCGGTTATAACCTAGCTCTGCTCTCATTTGACGAATGGCTTCTAAAAACGGCTGCGATTCAATATCACCCACTGTTCCGCCCACTTCCACCAGAGCCACATCAACACCTTTAGCGCCTTTAATGATACGGCGTTTAATTTCATCGGTGATATGCGGAATAACTTGAACTGTTCCACCTAGGTAATCACCGCGGCGCTCTTTATTTAATACATGTTGATAGACACGACCAGTAGTGAAATTGTTACTTTTCTTCATGGTGGTGCGAATAAAGCGTTCGTAGTGACCCAAATCCAGATCTGTTTCGGCACCATCTTCAGTAACGAATACTTCCCCGTGCTGATATGGACTCATAGTCCCCGGGTCAACATTGATATAGGGATCTAGTTTAAGCATAGTGACCTTGAGGCCGCGAGCTTCCAAAATAGCGGCGAGTGAAGCCGCTGCAATGCCTTTGCCCAATGAGGACACAACACCGCCTGTGACGAAAATATAACGCGTCATGAAGAACCTGTTTGATTAAAAATGGAGGAAAAAATAATGCTACTTAGATGGCATTGCAGTCTAGCAAAATGTTGACTATTTCTCAATCACAATGGCTGCCAATCGAGGCTAAAATAAGATTTATTTTGACCTTGTTTAAGCCAACCCTGACAGATACATATACCGGGAATGGCGACCAGTTGATCTGCATACATTAGCAGTGGCCAGTGTGCTCTTAACCAGGGAGGGATTTGCTGCTGTTGCATAATCTTAGTAAATTTTTTGCGCGGCCGGTTTACCGCTGTCACTTGCAGTCCGGGACTACTAGTAGTCAAGTACATGCCCTCTACAAATTCTATACCGCTGTTTGCCCTGCTCCAGCTCAATGCACCGTGACTGGTTGCATAAGAGCAGCGCCCTGACTGCAACTGCGGCCAAGGTTGTACTTGAATAGAGTCATCTAATAGATACAGTCGCTGTTGATAGCGGCGCACTTTGTAGGAGCCCAGCTGACAGTAACCGCTTGCATCGCAACTACTGTTAATCACATCTTGGAGGATACGCTGTAGCTCTTTTCGGGAAACGGACCTGGCAGTAGCATCGACCAGCCAATGGCGTAACAGAGCTAGTCCTTTTTGTCTCTCAAAGTTGTGCCAGAGTTTTAAATCCAAGGTATTAGCACTAGTGATCACAGCCACATCCACGGCCAGGTATTGCGCCAGTACTTTTTGTTCACTCTCTAGCAACTGGGCAGATAAAGCCATCTGCTGCGCAGCTTTAGACCAATGCTGAATAATAGGGGCCAGCACGCGATGGCGGATATAATTGCGATCGTAATCGAGGCTGTCATTACTGGGATCATCCACCCAGCTTAATTGCTGTTGCCCAGCGTACTGTTGCAAAGTATCTCTAGGACATTGTAATAGCGGTCTGAACAAGTAGCCTGCGGCCAGTGGGCGCAACTGCGGCATCGCTGATAAACCTTTACCTCCGGCGCCACGGACCAAACGAAATAACAATGTCTCTGCCTGGTCATTGGCATGATGCCCCAACAACAGGCAATCTCCAGTGAGCAAAAAATCCTTGAAACACTGATAGCGGGCATCTCTGAGCTGCTGCTCACTGCTGCCACTGGCTGATATGCTAAAACTGTGCAGGGGAATATTGCGCTGCAGGCACTGCTGCTGGCAAAACTTTTGCCAATCGGACGCTGCGCTTTGCAGTTGATGGTTAACATGCAGGGCTACGACAGTAGCTCCCGTTTGTGCCAGGACCCGCTGGGCAAGATCCAATATCACTATTGAGTCCAGCCCGCCGCTGAGCGCTATCACCCAGCGCTGTACATTCAGGCCGCTGACTTGCGCACCACTACACTGCTCTTTAAAGTGTTCAGTGATAGCCATATTAATAGTTAAAGTTTAGCCATTTAAGCCGTAAGACATGAGACGCTGGTAACGGCGCTCAAGTAATTCATCCACTGACAGTTGTGACAAAGTTTCCAGAGATAAAACTAGCTCAGCTTTTAAGGTAGCAGCCAGTTCCATAGGAGATCGGTGCGCCCCACCTAAAGGCTCGGGAAGCACTTTATCGACCAGACCCAGCTCAAATAATCTATCCGAGGTGATGCCCATAACTCTTGCAGCCTCAGAAGCTTTGTCGGCACTTTTCCAGAGTATCGATGCGCAGCCCTCTGGAGATATAACCGAGTATGTCGAGTATTGCAGCATCATCAACTTGTCACAAACACCTATAGCCAGAGCTCCACCTGAACCACCTTCGCCAATTACGGTCGAGATAACCGGTGTTTTTAACTGTGACATCTTAGCCAAATTGAAAGCGATAGCTTCACTTTGGCCGCGCTCTTCAGCGCCAATTCCAGGGTAGGCCCCCGGGGTATCGATAAAAGTCAGAATAGGCATTTTAAAACGTTCGGCCATTTCCATTACCCGCAGGGCCTTGCGGTAACCTTCAGGTCGAGGCATGCCAAAGTTACGGCGTACTTTTTCTTTTACAGCGCGTCCTTTCTGGTGTCCGATAACAACTACCGGCTTACCGGCTAACCTGCCCATTCCACAAACCAGAGCCGCATCGTCGGCATAGTGCCTGTCACCGTGGATTTCTTCAAAGTCGTCGATTAAGTAGTCGATATAGTCCAAAGTGTAAGGACGTTGAGGATGGCGGGAAATTTGCGATACCTGCCAGGCCGACAAATCACTAAAAATAGTTTTAGTTAAGCTCCTGCTCTTTTCCTCAAGCTTAGCAAGTTCATCTGAGATATTGATTTCAGTGTTTTCACCAACCAGTCTTAACTCTTCAATTTTTGTTTCAAGTTTGGCAATCGGCTGCTCAAACTCTAAATAATTCGGATTCATCTGCTCTTATTCCGCTTTTAATATCAAATTAACGGCCAATTTTACCGTTCTGTCAGCCAGATAACTAGTGTATCTGACAAAATTTCAGCACATTGGCACTAAATACTTTTGAATCAATATGTTAAATATTCAAATTGACCCAGAACTGACCGTTCAGTCACTGCCATCACAAATAATGAATGCTCACAGCTCCCTCGGCAAAAAGCTCTTGCAGTGCTATTAATAAATCATCGCTGGCATCCACCCGCCAGCTATCGCCTAAATTTATCAAGCCGCGGGCTTCATCCATAGAGAAATCAAGAGCCAACTGCAAGCCTTGCTGATTGGTATACCCAGACAACAATTTGCTCAACTGCTGCAATTTTCTGCCTTTAAAATCAGTATGACTACAACGCACTTTAATTGCCTGTGCGTATTGAGCCCGCGCCTGGGGGATGTTAATTA
>ASZI01000007.1 GCA_000416315.1 Osedax symbiont Rs2
GCATTTTTAGCGCTGGGGGTTAAAAAAGGTGATAGGGTCGGAATTTGGTCCCCTAACTGTGCCCAGTGGCTGGTGACGCAATTCGCCACTGCCAAAATAGGTGCTATTTTAGTCAATGTAAACCCCGCCTATCAGCTGAGTGAATTAGAATTCACCCTCAACCAGTCGGGCATTAGCTTTTTGGTGATGGCCGATCGTTTTAAAAAATCTGATTACTGCCAGATGCTCACAACATTAGCGCCAGAGTTGCAGCATTGCGCTGCAGCTAGCTTACAAGCTGCGCGAGTGCCACTGCTCAAGGTTGTTGTTAATCTGTCAGAGCAACGCCAGCGCGGCATGCTGCGCTGGGCAGATTTCTGTGACAAAGCAAGTCAAATAGAGCCCAGTCAACTGCTGCAGAGCCAGCAACAACTGCATTTTAATGATCCGATAAATATACAATACACCTCAGGCACCACTGGCTCGCCAAAAGGGGTGACGCTCTCTCATTACAACATCCTCAACAACGGCTTTTTTGTCACCCAGAGTATGAACTTCAGCCACAGAGATAAATTGATCATCCCCGTTCCTCTCTATCACTGTTTTGGCATGGTGATGGGCAATATTGGTTGCGTCAGTCACGGCGCCACTATGATCTACCCCAGCGCGGCTTTCGATCCACTGGCAGTTCTGCAAGCAGTAGCAGATGAAAAGGCTACCGCCTTGTACGCGGTGCCGACTATGTTCATCAGCATGCTCGAACACCCACAATTCAATAGTTTCGAACTGAGCAGTCTACGCACTGGGATAATGGCTGGCTCCATCTGCCCCGCTGAAATTATGCGTGCCGTAAATGACAAAATGCATATGCACGAAATCCAGATAGCCTATGGCATGACAGAAACCAGTCCGGTCTCCAGCCAGAGTGCCGCCGATGATAGTTTCGAGCGACGCATGAGCACTGTCGGACGCACCCAACCACATATCGAGCACAAAATTATCGACCCCGATAGCGGCATGACTACAGTGCGCAATGTTGCAGGCGAATTGTGTACCCGTGGCTACTCGGTGATGCTGGGTTACTGGCAGAGCCAGCAGGCTACACAATCTGTCATTCAAAGCGATGGCTGGTTGCGCACCGGTGATTTAGCAACCATGGACGAACAGGGCTATATACGTATAGTGGGTCGTATCAAGGATATGGTAATACGCGGTGGCGAAAACATTTACCCTAAAGAAGTGGAAGATTTCCTGTACGCTCATCCACATATAAGTGACGTACAGATTACTGGAGTGCCAGATCAGAAGTACGGCGAGGAGCTAGTGGCCTGGATTATACTGCGACCCGACGCGCCAGCAATGGATACAGAGTCGATTGTGCAATACTGTCGGGGCAACATCAGCCATTATAAGATCCCGCGCTACATTAAATTTGTCGATAGCTACCCGATGACAGTGACCGGAAAAGTGCAGAAATTTAAAATCCGTGAAATGGCTATCGAGGAATTACAGTTAGAGTAAGCACTATGCAAACGTTAATAAAGTGTTGAGGATCTGATGATTCGCAGCACTTTTTTTGCCATAAGAGAATCTGAACAGGCGATGCAATTATTTTAACTTAAAATTGGCACAGACCCCCCCGACTGTAATCAACAACATAGCAGCAATGGTCGTTATTTGCAGTGATTCTTTGAGGATTACAAAGGCCAGTATCGCCACCAGCACAGGTGTCATGGCGCCCCAGCATGCAGACATTTCCGCCCCCAGCTTGTTGATCGCATGACCATAAGTAATTACCGCCACCAATCCACAAAAAATGCCCATGACCACTAACTGAGGCAGTATCTGTTGCCAAGCTACAACCTTTAAGTTTGTTTCAAAGACACCCAGTGGGGCCACCACTAATAACCCAGTTGCGGCGCTGATGTTTAACAGCGCAGCTATCTCTAAACTGGACAGTTTTGCCAATTTCACGCTGACCGTATACACCGCCCAACATGCGGCCGCCAACAAATACAGCAACGAACCGAACAGTGCAGAGCTACTTTGTGCACTGTAGTTTTCTGCCATTAATAGTGAGATTCCCAGTAAGACTGTGCCCAAACCAGCAACTCTGCGTTTTGCCAGGCGCTCGCGGTAAAAGCATACTGCAAGCACAGTGACAAACACCGGTGCGACGCCAGGCACCAAAAGACTGCCGATGACCGCTTGTACATTTCCCGATGCAATTACCGACAACAGATAAAATGGCAGTCCCGCACCGACCATGATGCCAAGCAAATAGCGCTTTTTTAGCTGATAAATCTTGCCCCTGCTGCGGTATAAAACGGGTGATAATAAAATAGCCGGAAAGATAAATCGTAGCAGCGCCATATCAAAACTAGTCAGTGACGATTGGGCACCGCTGCGCAAGGCAACAAAATACGAAGACCATATTATTAAAGTCGCGATCAGTGCCAGTACGCCTGAGCTTAGTATCGAAAATTTCATCTTGGTTGCTACGACTTGCATCATCATTTTTTCCTCGGATTGAACAGCAATTTCTGGCGCTATTATCAATTAAAACAGTCGCTATTACTGGGCACATTTCTGTATATAATCCAATGAAATTGACGTAAAGTAGCGTTTATTCACAATATATTGATTGAAAACACTATGGATAGAATAGATAGAAGAATATTAGAGTTATTGCAGATCGATGGCCGACTCAGTACTGCAGAGATTGCCGATCAAGTTAACTTGTCTCCCTCCCCTTGCGCCAGACGAATTAAAAAGTTGGAACAAGATAAAATTATCATAGGTTATCAGGCAAAAATTTCGCGTTTGAGTGTCTCTTTAGGGATGACCGTGTTTGTGCACGTTAACCTCAATAGCCACCAGGAAGCTGACCTTGAGCACTTCGAACAAACCATCAATGGCATCCATCAAGTCATCAATGGCCACGTAGTCTCTGGGCAGTACGATTATTTGCTGGAGGTAGTCTGCGCCGACCTAATCGCCTATGAAAGCTTTATGCGTCAACTGCGTATTATGCCGATGGTCAAAGACATTAACTCCAACTTCACCATTCGCACCTTTAAAGAGCAAACAGCCCTGCCTATCTGTGACTAGAATCGAGCCTGACTCTTTATCTAATGCCTAGATAAGCGCTGTGCAGCGTTCCCGCGAGCCGCTGTTGTTAAGCGGCCATCTAACCTCAAGCTTTCCCTTGTGAGCTGGATATTGTTCAATCTGTAGAGATTGGGCTGTTGTTTGTAGTATTGTTGTATTTGTTATGCAACAATACTGTTTTTATTCTATGCAGATGATTTCGGAATGATAATGAATAATTTTCAGAGCGACGAACTCCCGGCGATTCCCGCTATTTTACAACTCGCCTTTAGGCCGTTTTTTTTGTTAAGTGCCAGTTATGCCATCTGGTTACTGACTCGCTGGAGTCTGACGCTGATGGGTGTCTGGCCATGGCACAGTGATATAGCGCTATTTTCCTGGCATGCACATGAATTTCAATTTGGCTTCGCGATTGCCGTAGTCTTGGGATTTTTGTTGACAGCGTCACAAACCTGGACTGGTCAACCCGGGATTAAAGGCCGCGGGTTACTGGCTGTAGTAGCGCTGTGGTTAATCGCCAGAATCGGTATGAATTTAAACAGCTACGGTCTTTGGTTCAGTTTGTTTGGGGATAGCAGCTTGTTACTGATCAGTGCAGGCGTGCTGTTGCGGATGGTACTAAAAAGTAAAAATTATAAAAACTTAATATTCGTACCATTGCTAGGCATTTTCTTGGCGTTACATCTGGCACAAATTTACGCCATGTTCATTGACAATACAGCCCTCAGCAAACAACTGGGCTATGCTACCAGCTGGTGGTTTGTATTGCTGATCAGTCTGATCAGCTCTCGTGTTATCCCGTTTTTTATCAGTAGAGCAACTGCTGCCAATATAGGCAGTGAGCCATTAGCTTTTACATTAACGACTCAACTATTGATACTGGCCATTTTTCTGCAAACATTACTCAATTATTCAGCTGGCTATGAAATCCTGTTGGGCCTTTCACTTTGCGCCCACCTCTATCGTCTTTATAAGTGGCATCACCGGCAAATATGGGCCAATCCAATGCTCTGGTCACTCTGGCTCAGTTATGCATTTTTGCCTTTGGCATTGATCACATTATTAGCGGACAGCGGTTACGCCAACGCAATGCATTTAATCAATGTAGGTTTTATTGCCTCTATGATAATGGCCTTTACCTCGCGAGTTTCTCTGGGTCATACCGGGCGAGAAATAGTCACTAGTCGATTAGTTTTATTAGCCTTTATTTGTGTGATCAGCGCCGCTTTAAGCAGAGGCTTGCTAATGATATGGCTCCCTCCCTACAGTCAATTACTGATGTCTGTCGCCGCTATTCTCTGGTTAGTCGCACTGGTTAGCTTTGTAGTTAACTATCTGCCAATTTTAACCCAGCCCAGACTCGACGGCAGGCCTGGCTAATTAGCAGCTCATTAACGCTTTGCTGTGTCACTCAAAAGTCGCTCAAAGCGTTAATCAGATAACCTAAGTGCAGTACTGCCAGCCTCCCTGAAGATTGTGTCAGTCAGCAGCATTGATAATGTGTACCGCTGAGCCACTGCGAAGACATTTACCCCGCTATTGAACCTGAATATCCCACCCTGACAATCAGCAGCTACTGCGTAGAATCATCGACTACTGCAAACATTGGCTAAACTAAGAGTGATACTGTGCCAAGCTGACTGCCACCACTAATGCTAGATCATGCACATTGCAAAAGAATTATGCAACGGGGGGAATAAAGGCTCAAAGAGACAAGCTAAGGTGTCTGATTTTTAAAGCAGTGCTGGTTGTCAGAGGCTACTTTAGTGGCCTGCAATCTCATACAGCGCCGCTGGCTATAGTGCGTCAACTACTATGTGCTTCCCAGTTGTGATGCGATACAGCATAGAGTGCAGAAGATACCGCTAAATGTTCTGATCTTATTAGAGGGATTATCACTTTTAGATGGCGTTCAACGCTAGTGATTAGCAGCAAAGTGAAAATATTTCTTGAAGCCCTAATACTGTATTCATAAAACTTGGCCTATACTGACCTTGTTATTGAAAGAGCTTAGCGGATAACTGTGGTTATTTTTCTGGCTCAGGAGAATATTATGCACATTGGAGCATCCGGACTAAACCCAAGTCTAACAACCAGCATTCAATCTACTGCTGAAAAGATTGCCTCAGGTAAAGCGGTAAATAAAGCCTCTGATAACCCGGCAGCCATCCAGATTTTGCAACAATTCAACAGCCAAATTCAAGGTGAAAGCGCTGCATTTCGAAATGTTATTGACGGGATCTCCGCTTTACAAACAGCCCAGGGCGGACTTTCGCAGGTCACCGATAGCTTACAACAACTACGCGAATTGGGAATCCAGGCCGGCAACGGCACTTTAAACTCCAGTGACAGAGATACCCTTCAAGCACAGGCAGATCAGCTGATCGAAGGCATTAAAGACAGCTTAAATGGCAGCACCTTCAATGATAGATCACTGCTAAATAATGCAGATGACATACAAACTCAAACCGGCTCAGAAGCCGACCAGCAACAGTCTCTGTCCAGCTTTGACCTGCTCACTGAGTTTGAAGATGTTGGGTTGTTTAATTTGGATTTTAGCCTGGATAAGATCAACGACACTTTAACCAACATAGATAAAGCCCTGGATATAACACAGCGGGTAAATAGTGCTTTTGGTGCTGAGCAAAATAGGCTTGGCTCAACTGCCAATACCCTCAGTAACTCGATACTTAATCAAAGTAGCAGTCGCTCGCAGATAGAAGACGCTGATTACGCGGAATTAATTTCGCTGATGACAAAACAGCAACTTAATAGAGACGTTGAGATCGCCATGCTCGGCCAAGCTAACGCCAACCGTAGTCAGGTACTGCAGCTGTTGAAAACTTAACACTTTTATAATAAGGCGTTAAGTGCTCTAAACAGCCACAGTTCCGGTATTTTCAGTAGACTAAAAAACCCATAAAACCGTGCTTAGCGATTAATCTGCAAGTAGTTTAATGCGCTCACGTATTGCATCTATTCCCGGCTTGTCGCGCAATAATTCTGCTTTTGTCAGACCGGATAATTCATGCGGAAAAACCAGCCATTCATCGGTCTCGTAGAGATAAAAATCGGGGGCTTTGCCGGTTTTATTGTTATTAGGCTTATAGTACGGGGTGGCAATTTTCATAACAGGGGTATTGCGACGACACTTGCGCTCGATATCTTGAATAATTTGCGCAACACTTAGCCCAGAGTCATAGACATCATCTACTATCAGTAAAGTATCTTCAGCATTTACATTTTTAATAATGTAATCCAGACCATGCACACGTACATTGGAAACGCGCTCGGCAATACCCGTGTATGAAGATGTGCGTATAGATATGTGATCACACTTAATATCAAAAAAATCCAACAATTCCTGAACAGCAATACCCACCGGTGTGCCACCACGCCATACTCCAACGATATAATTGGGTTTGCAACCGCTGTCTAATATCTTTAAACCCAGGTTGTAAGAGTCATCTAACAATTGCTGCGCATCAATATATCTTTTTGTCATGTTTTTTCCAAAGCACTCTGATTTTTTGTTTGAGCGCATATAACACTCAAACCATTGTTTAACTTGAAACTTAGTTTACCAAAGCCTGTCAATATAACTGCTATTCAAGTTTCAGGCGTCGCCGCCAGGGCCGTTAGCAACGACAGGCTCTTTAAGCATAGAGCATTATAAACTGTTCTTTAAAATATTCCCTGTAAAAGAATATAAAACTGACCTTATAGTCAGAAAACATAGATCAATTAGTGCTAGCATGTTCCCTGTCAATTATAAATATAATAATTCCACCTGATGGAGTAGCGAATGTTATCCAATCAATCGAAGTATCTTATTTCCTGCACAGCCGCCCTTATACTTGGTCTGGGCAGTTACAGTCTGTTTTTCCAACAGCCTTCAACAGCTAATAGCTCGCTGAGTAATCGCCTGGGGGGCGATTTTAGTGTCGAATCCGCCAAAGGCCCTTTTCACCTGCAAGATTATCGCGGAAAAATTGTGGTCATTTATTTTGGTTACACCAGCTGCCCGGATGTCTGCCCAACCGCCCTGGCGATGCTGGGTAATATCATTAAAAAAATGCCAGAATCACAGCGCCAGCAAATCCAACCTCTGTTTATCAGTGTCGACCCTGCGCGCGACACTTTAGATAAAATTGAGAAATACGGAGAATATTTCTACCCCAGCCTGATATCGGCAACCTCAGACAAACACAAGATAGACGCGATTGTTAAGCAGTACGGCGCTTATTATAAGCTCAACAGTCCGCAGGGCAGTGACGATCATTACAATGTCGATCATACCTCCAGGCTATACATTATCAACAAAGAAGGTAAGTTTGCCGCCACTGTACCACACGATTTAATTGCAGCTGACTTACAACCTAAACTAGCGCTACTTGTCGATTGAGGAATATTATGAAATACCTTCTAGGATTGTTTTTAGCATTTTCTTTCAGCTCTTTTAGTTACGCCGAATTAACTGTCACTCAAGGGTATGTCAGGGCAGTCCCGCCCGGCCAAAAAGTCAGCGTCGCCTACATGAACTTGACTAATAATACGGCCCGCGAAATAGTATTAAGTGGCGCTCGCAGTGCACAGTTCATGTCGATTAATTTGCACCGCACAGCTAACGTCGATGGCCTAATGACCATGCGTGCTATGGATGAACTGCGGATTCAACCCAAACAAAGCATCAGCCTGGCTCCAGGTGGCTTGCACTGGATGTTAATGGGACTAAAAGGTGAGCTAACAGTAAGCGATCAGGTCGCTATAAGTCTGATTTTTAGCGACGGTTCACAGCAGCAGTTGCAGCTAAATGTTAAAGCCTTAGTCGACTAACCCGCCGCGGTTGCCCAATACCTTCTGCTAGGGACACCAATAGCGAAATTTTTCATTTAATTGTCTGTAATCGTGGCTGTTTTTAGCGAAACGGCCCATAATCTCGCTGGTTATCTAAACAGCTGCCGCTCAATAGTATTGCTATCCACCCTCTTTAAATTTGGAGTAATTAATGCCACTTCCTGACGTCGACCTCAATTCACTCGCAGCCTCTGCCACTAAACTTAAAAAACAATATCGTGATTTCCAAGCGCAGCAGCTAAAGCTGGACATGACCCGCGGTAAACCTTGTGCAGAGCAACTTGATTTGGCCAACCCATTACTGAGCATATTAGATCAATCAGATTATCTTGACGCCAGTGGTGTGGACTGTCGCAACTATGGGGTTCTGGACGGTATTAGTGAAGCCAAAACACTGTTTGCAGATTATTTACAAGTGTCGACGGATGAATTATTTATCGGTGGCAATAGCAGTTTAGGATTAATGCACGATCTGGTCGCGCGCTGTATCAGCCATGGCGCTGCAGATTCTGAACAACCTTGGGCAAAGCTGGAGAAAATAAAGTTTCTCTGTCCAGCACCTGGCTATGACAGACATTTTGCTATTTGTCAGCACTTTTCAATTGAGATGATCAGTGTTGCACTGTTGGAAAATGGCGATCCGGACATGGAGCATATTGAACGTCTAGTCGCTAGTGATGCGAGCATCAAAGGGCTATGGTTCGTACCTAAATACGGCAACCCCAGTGGTCTGTCTGTTAGTGATCAGGCGGTAGATCGACTGGCAAAAATGCCTTGTGCGGCCGCTGATTTTCGGATTTTCTGGGACAATGCCTACAACGTGCATCACTTAACACCACAACATGTTGAAATAAAAAATCTACTCAGGGCCTGCCAGCAAGCAGGTAATGACAACCGGGCGTTTGTCATAGGCTCTACTTCTAAGATTAGCTTTGCCGGTGCCGGCATTGCAGCTCTTGGCGCCAGTCGCGACAATATTAACTGGCTGTGCCAGCACGTTGCAATCCAAACCATCGGCTCAGACAAAATTAATCAATTACGCCACCTGCGTTTCTTTAAGAATCTTCAGGGCATTAAAGATCATATGCTTAAACATAGCGAGATACTGGCACCAAAATTCCAGACTGTCGATCGTGTGTTAAACGCGCAATTATCAGGCAAACACTTGGCACAGTGGTCCAAACCTAAAGGCGGCTATTTTATCAACTTAGATGTATTAGATAACTGTGCAACTAAAGTCGTTGCTATGGCAAGAGACGCTGGGGTAGTTCTAACAGCCGCTGGTGCTACTTTCCCCTATGGCAAAGACCCCAGAGACAGAAACATTCGCATTGCACCTAGCTTGCCTTCGGTTGAGCAAATTGAGCTGGCAATGCAAATATTGAGTGTCTGTATCGAGCTTGTATCGATTGAAGTACTCAGCGACAAACAGAAAACATAGATCGATAAAAAAACGACTTGGGTTAGGGTTAGCAAAAACCCAAGTCGTACAAAAAACATCAGATCTTGTGATGGCGAGCGTTGAAAAGTGCATATCTGCACTAAGCAATAAATTTGTCTGCACTTTTACTTTGCGGCTGCGACCATAGGGCAACAACCTTTATTTTACTGTTAAAGAGTAGTATATGAATTGGGGTTGCACCAATACAAAGCCTGCTTAATTGTAAGCGATTAGTATCAAAAGTTACTCTCAGTCAAAGCTTAGGGAAATAATTTGAGCAAAATGCTCTCTATCCTGCAGCTATGATTGATTGTTTCTAGAGGCGCTGATTGCGTGACAACTAACCGTAATTTCGCGCGCCTATCGGCTGCTGATCTAACTTGTTGATGATGTAGAAACAACAGCTTAAAGCGGCGATACCAAACACCAAATTGCCTAAAGTGTTGCCCATAAACACGCCATCGGCACCCATATAACTCACCCCTATCATAACAAAAGGCACAGTACCTACTGTTGCTTTGGCGAAGTTAAAGGCCGTGGAAACCAGTGGGTAGCCTAAGTTGTTGAAGGCGGCATTGGCGACAAACAAGAAACCATAAAAACTAAAGGCGGGCCCGATCCAGATGGCGACAAAACGCATAAACGCAGCGCCATCGTCAGAGGCGCCAAACCAGATGATCAGTGCATCGATACTCAGATAAAAAATAACCGCGGCAACCACACAGTAACAAGTGACAAACAAACAACTGTCATACAAAGTTTTTCGAACACGGCTGAAGTCTTTGGCACCATAATTCTGCGCATAAATAGGCCCTACGGCAGCTGACAGCGCAAAAATAACACCAAAAACCCCCGGCGTTATCCGACCGGTGACAGACCAGCCCGCCATATAGCTCTCGCCAAATTTAGCTATTTCATAGGTCATATAGGCATTGGCAAATGGCGTCGCCAGTTGTGTTGCCATAGCGGGAATTGCAATCGTTAAAATGTTGCGAAGATGCTGTAGGAAAATGCTGAAATTGAATGCGCAATAAAAGTCGTGCTTGGCGTAGATAAAATACAGAGCCATCGACCCGACTGCCAATCTGGCAAACACCGATGCGATAGCAGCCCCTTCAATACCCATATCCAGGCCAAAAATAAAAATAGGGTCCAGGATAACATTCACAGCAGATCCGCTGAGCATCGCTAACATCGACAATTTAGGTGAACCCATGGCCCTCAACAAGGCACTACCAGACATAGCGATCGCCAGAAACGGTAAACTCGGCAAAATGATAGCCAAGTACTGATCGGCATACAACAGAGCCTCACCACTGGCACCTATCAACGCCAATAGCGGCGTTTTAAACAGCCATGTTATCGCGGCAACAACGCTGGTAAAAGACACTGAGAAGATAAAATTATTAAGCGCCAGGCCTCTGGCCTGGTTATTTTCTTTAGCACCTATGGCCTTGGCCACAGTCGCCGACATGGCAATAGAAAGTCCTATCGAGAAGCTCATGTTAAAAAACATAATACCGGCAGCAAAACCCAGAGCGGCAATTATTGCCTGGTTCTCTAACAGCGTTAAAAAATACAGATCAATTAAGTCGACTGCAAATAATGACACCAACCCTATGGAGGAAGTAATGGTTAAAGTGACAACATGGCGCATGATTGAACCATGCAAGAATTTTGCCACGACTTGGTCTTTTTGATTTTTCAGAGGACTACCACTAATCTAGCTTGATGTGATGAAAAACAACAGAATGTATCTACAGGAGTACGCTATTGGCTCTTTTTGCAAATTGGCAGATCAATATGCGCCGCCAGCGTTATACTCTTTCACAGCTGATGATGGCGCCGCAAAAGAATAACGTAATTCAGGTCTAAATGCAGTAGTAATCTATCTACTTACTTAGCCACCCCCTGACACTGTTCGAGCCAAACTATCCAACCTCGATATGCCTTAGGGCTAGACTGTAAGGCGATAATGCTAAATTATGGCCTTACAACACCGTGGCGAATTGCCAGATGAACCAACTCAGAATTATTTGTCAGTGAGAGTTTTCTTAATATATTTGCTCGGTGGGCATGCACTGTCTTATTAGACAAACACATATTGTCAGCAATTTCAGAGGCTTTACGCCCATCAGCCAACAGCGAAAATATTTGTATTTCCCTTTTAGTCAGGATAGTCAGTGGGCTTTCGGACTCTTTCCCCTCCAGCTGGTTTTTAACCGTAGGTGACAAATACTGCTGCCCGCTGTCAATTGTTTTTACTGCCGTTATCAACTCATTCGCCGGTCCGCGTTTGGTTAAAAAACCTTTTGCACCCGCCTTAATCACTGTCAGTGGAAAGGGTGCAGTATCATACCCTGATAAGACCAGTATTTTGGCACTTTTATCAAAAGCGAGAATACGCCGGATAGCTTCTATGCCCCCATGGGTGCTATCAGAAGTTCCAGAATCTGATGGCAAGGATAAATCCATTACCACTATATCTGGAAGTTTGTGCTTATACAGATCATAGGCTTCAATGCTGGATTTCGCCTCCGCGATGACATCGATGTCTTTCTCTGAGTTCAATATACTTTTGAATCCAGCTCTCACGACTTCGTGATCATCAACAAGCAATACTTTAATTGTCATCATAACTACTCAACTGTCAGTCCATTATTTGAATAAAGGAAATTCACGTATGCTTCTAAGCGCCTTTGTAAGTATGGCTAGTATTGATCTCCATACAGTACTGGGATGCCTGTTCCACATTTTCACAATTTGCCGGATAAGCGACTAATTCATCACTGTAGCCTATCAATTTGATCCCTTCGCGGTGACAGTGCTCAAGCACTTTTTCCATCGCTTTTATCACTGCGAGTTGCCGGTCCGAGAACTCAACTTCTCTGTCAGCATCGACTCTTTTTTTACTGGTAACTTGCTGCAATACATAGTCATCTTCATCCAACAGCTGTACCGTTTTCTCAGTTAATTTCTCATTGATTAGAACGGTTTTTGCCTCATTAAAGATTTCCAAACTATAGCAGTTAACAACATCTTGCTGCTGACACTTTAGCAATATAGCTTTTATCTCCTGGTACGAGACTTTATCTGCTAAATCATATTCCATAAAAATCCAACTACGTTTCTGGCAAAATTAATTTTTATTATATCTGAGTATTTAACTTATCGGCCAAGTTGCTGAAAACTTTCCAATTGTTCTTTAACATTATCATATTTTGTATCTTGTTGAGCAATAACTAGCTCCAATCTATGTATTTGCTTGATGTAGCTTTTTTCCTGTTCATACAACTGTTGCTGTAAATTAGTACACTTACTTTCGCCAGTGCTGAGCTGGTTTTTCAGGTCATCGATTATTGCTTCATTCACTTTAAGATTAATACGCGCTTGAAACAAGTCATCCGATTGATTATTAATGTTATTTTTTGATTCTGACTGGCTCAGCAATATCTCCTGTTGTCTATTCGTGCGCGTCAAATCGTCTTTTTTAGCCCGCTCCTTGATTAACGATGACTCGAGCTCATTAACCCTTTGAGTTAACGCATTTTTTTGTTCTACTAACTGTTCTGTGCCTTCCAGCAGTCTGTTATTTTGTTGCTGCATCGCCAGAAGTGTCGATTGCGTTGCAAAAAGCTGACTCTCATCTATACGCTTTTGCTGTATTGCAGATTCATTTAATGCCTGACGTTGATCTTCCAGTGCTGCATGAGAATAAGCTAATGCTTGATCCCAGAGTTTAGATGCGGCTGTAATCACCGGTTCCGGTAGCGCGGGGTGTTCACTCTGTCTGCTTAATCGCTGCGATAAACCCGCCCACCATAAATTCAGCGCATGGTTAATGGTGGTTATACTACCGCTACCTATCAAGTTACGTACCGCTTGCTGGGTCGGCCGCTGACCTTTGGCTAATAACTCATCTGCAGCTCGCTGCACTTTATCACTGGTATCTGATTTTATCGGCATAAAATGTACTGTGTGTGTATTGTTTGTGTATTAATAAATACATATTAGCTGAAAATTCTTTAAGTTAATCTATCTAATCATCTTTTTTACAAATACCACTACAAACAAAGCGATAGTAAAGCTGCCCATCAGTGCTTCAGTCGATGCTAAAAAGCGGCTAAATCCGTGCGGTGCTATGTCGCCATAGCCCAAAGTGGTAAATGTCACTACACTAAAATATATAGCATCAAAAAAGTAATACATGTTTTCCCCGAAGTCATTTGACCAATTTAACTGGATCAACTCCCCCGCGTAAGTTAAGCCTGAAAAAGCATAACAGCAGGCGTAGACCAATATTAATAGTAGTGTAAAGCCAATGATGCGCAGTGGTTCCTCGCCGTAGCCACAAAACAAATCCACTGTTTTTGAGAGCCCCCTCGCCCCTGAAAACAAAGGCAACTGCATTCTTCTGGCAATCATTTCACTGCGGAAAAAGCGGCCTGACAATTCAAATAACCCTTCGTCTTCAGTCACTTTGCGCAAATGCCTGTAGATCTCTTCCGCCTGCTGATAAAGGTCTTCTTTCTCTCTGAGGTCATGTACCTCTCGGGCCTTTTTGAATTGCAATATCTCAGTGCCCCAGTTGATATGCTCTAGCTTTGCATGTTCAAAGTTTGCACCCAGCAAATTACAATTTTCCAGATTGGCGCAATGTAAATTTGCGTATTTAAAATTTGCTTTCATCAAAGAACAACCGGCAAAATCAACCATAAAGCAGTGTGCTGCCTCTAGATCCGAGCGATAAAAGTCTGAATCTATAAATTTGTAACCGTGTCTCGAGTTTCGATTGACCAAGTTTATATTGCGCAAATTTAATCGAGCCAGCTTAAACCTCTCCATTTGCGTACCTTTTTTGGCACGCTCCTCCAGACAGCTGGTAATATCTGACAGGGCAGAATACTCACCTTGCTGCCAAATATTTGCATCTTCCAGGGCTAGCTCGTCGTATTCTTTGTGCAAGTTTTAATATCCCTAGCCATTGATCGGTTATTTTCTAGCTTCTACATACAGCATAGACATATATAGTAAATTATCCTAATTCAGTTCAGGTTTTATTCGAGTGGGGGCAACATGGGGGATTTTTTGTGTACTATTTAAGATAAACAGCTGCACACCGCAACAGTGTGCATCGGACAATTCAAAGTGAATCGGCGAACACCCTAACTGCTACGATTTCAACTGGCGGCTCACGCTACGGGCATCGCTACTGTATAAAAATAGGAGTGAATCGGATCTGTGGGCACAATTGGCATTTAGCAATGCGAATCAACAACGATGTTTTTTAGGTTTATTAAGCGCTGATAGCCTAATGTTCGTCAGAGTATTTTTCAGCTATCGAAACTCTCAACAACTGCTACAGACTCTTGTTGTAGTCGCTGTAGTCAGTAAACAATCTTAAATCTACAGCGACACAAAGACGTTCTACTGGAAAAAATTACTTAGTTCAGGCCAGGCTATTAATCTTTATCACTGGTCCCTACACTGAGCACCAGCTCGTTAACTCCCCCTTGCGCAGCCGCTGAAAGAGCCGACCTTTTACGGGTAATAATACCTACTTTGCGAGAGATAACCGGCTCTATTAAGGGGCGGCACACTGCCCCTAGCTCTTGCATTTGCTCCTGGCACAGAGCTGGCACTAATCCAACGCCTAAACCTATTGAGGCCATGCGCCCAACCGTCGCCAGTTGATGCGCCTCAAAGGCAACGGATAAATTCATGCCGTTATTGTACAGTTCCCGCTCTATTTGCAGTCGCAGGCTCGAGGGACGCTGCAACGCAATAATCTCCTCTGTGATGACTTGTGCCCAAGTAATCTCAGCGCAATGGGTAAGAGGGTGCTGTGCACTTAAAGCGGCAATGAAGTCATCTTCAAACAGCGGCTGAAAAAGCAAATCCTCGGCATCGCCGGGATCAAAACTAATGCCGATTTCAACGCGCCCGCTACGCACCATTTCCACTACATCCTCGGCGATAACATCTTGCACAGCTATGTTTATATCCGGATGTTTTTTTCTAAAATCCAACAAGATAGCCGGGAGTTGATTACTGGCAAAAGAGGGCATGCAAGAGATAGATATTTTGCCACGGTACAGCGAAAAACGACTTTGCACTTCTTCAAATGCATCATCCCAATCGGTGAGCAGACGCATCGCTGTTTTGTAAAAGCCCTCTCCTTCTGGAGTAAGCCTTAGCGCTCGGGTGGTGCGCACTAATAACTTACCCCCTAGAGACTCTTCTAAGTTTTTGATCGCAATGCTTAGCGCTGGCTGAGATAAATGCACTTGTTCGCAGGCTTCAGTAAAGCTGCGCGTTTTGGCCACTGCGACAAAAGCTCTTAATTGCTTCACGGTAAAATGAGTTTTCAAGGACTACCCCTATAATGCCTGTATTAAAATTCTCAGAAATACTAGCAGATCAACCCGAACTTATAAATTATTTTAATAAATATTTATATTTTTTATATTTGATAAATATAACTACTTACTACAAACTCAGGTTAAATCAAAATAGAGACACGGAGGTATTTCAATGTCTGGTTTTAATAAAGTGGTCGATAGCTACGAAGAGGCAATGGCAGGTCTGGAAGATGGCATGACAATATTGGCCGGTGGGTTCGGATTATGTGGTATCCCTGAAAATTTAATTAACCAAGTAAAAAGCAGTGGCGTTAAAGACCTGACGATAGTGTCTAATAACTGTGGCATTGACGGCTTTGGTTTAGGTGTTTTATTGGAAGACCGGCAAATCAAAAAAATGGTTTCATCTTATGTCGGTGAAAACGCCCTTTTTGAACAGCAGCTTCTGGCAGGAGAGCTCGAAGTTGAACTGACCCCTCAGGGAACCTTGGCTGAAAAAATGCGTGCAGGCGGAGCAGGTATCCCCGCTTTTTATACTGCAACAGGCTTTGGAACACCGGTTGGTGAAGGCAAAGAAGTCAGAGAATTTTCTGGTCGAAGCTACATACTAGAAGAATCTATAACGGGAGACTTCGCCATTGTTAAAGGCTGGAAAGCCGATAAATTTGGCAATGTAATTTATCGTCATACCGCGCAAAACTTCAACCCATTAGCCGCGACTGCCGGAAAAATCACAGTTGTGGAAGTGGAGGAAATTGTAGAGCCTGGTGAGCTTGACCCAGCACATATACACACCCCAGGCATTTATGTAAATCGCATCATCAAAGGCAACTTTGAAAAACGTATTGAACAGCGCACAGTACGCTCTAACTAACAGCTTGCTGTTACAGCAGTATAGATGCAATTTAACAGATGATTTTAGTCATGCTAAATAGATTGGTGTGACAAGGAGCAGAGTAAGGACTATGGCACTTTCTCGTGAACAAATAGCAATAAGAGTAGCCCGTGAATTACAAGATGGCTTTTACGTAAATTTAGGTATTGGTATCCCCACTCTCGTTGCCAACTATGTACCGGATAATATTGAAGTAATGCTGCAATCTGAAAATGGGCTATTGGGGATGGGCCCCTTCCCCACTGATGACGCTGTCGATGCAGACATGATCAACGCAGGCAAACAGACGGTTACTGCGGCAACTGGCGCATCAATTTTTTCTTCCGCTGAATCTTTTGCCATGATTCGTGGTGGCCATGTCGACCTGACTGTACTGGGGGCATTTGAGGTCGACGTTTTAGGTAATATCGCCTCCTGGATGATTCCCAATAAGCTGATCAAAGGCATGGGCGGCGCAATGGATTTAGTGGCCGGAGCTGACAATATCATAGTCACTATGACTCACGCATCCAAACACGGCGACTCAAAGCTGCTAAACAAGTGCTCTCTACCCCTTACTGGTGCTGGCTGCATCAAGAAGGTACTGACTGATCTAGCTTTTCTGGAAATTGCCAATGGTGCCTTCATTCTCAAAGAGCGCGCTCCAGGGGTCAGCATAGAAGAAATAATGGACAAGACAGAAGGCAAATTAATTGTCCCCGATTTTGTACCTGAAATTGAATTCTAGAGCATATTCGCACTGCAATTGACAATAGCTGTACTAGTTGTTAAAAACAGCACCGCTATCTATTTTAAAGTGCAGGTTCCAGAGCGTCAGTTAGAAGAGATAATGGTCAAGATATAGGGCAAGTTGAACACCCTCGATTTTGTAGCTGGAATTGAGTTCTAGAACATGTCCACCCTGAGAGTGACGATAGCTGTACTATTTACTGCAAATAGCACAGCTATCTATATACTACTGATGCCTAGCTGCTGCTCAATATTTTATACCGATCACCTGCAGCGTTCTAAAGTTGCTTGCTTAGCAGCCAGTTTGACTGCTGTGATTACTGCGACAAATCAGAAGAAACGCAGGTTAGTGAACTGCGATTTTCCTCCGTTTTCCTTTTTTATTGATAGGTTTAACTTTTGTATAAACTCATTTTTTATGCCCCCCAGCAAGCCTGCGAACCGGTGAAACAAGCCATATTCGGCACCGGCGCAGGTAGCTTGGGAAATTATGCGAATTGCTCATGGCAAGTTCTAGGTGATGGCCAGTTTATTCCCAGCGGTATTGCCAATCCGCATATAGGTGTCGCCAATCAAGTTGAAACTGTGCCTGAATATCGCGTAGAAATACTCTGCACCGAAAATAACATTGATGCTGCTGTCAACGCCCTGCTGGCTTCTCATCCCTACGAAAAGCCAGCCTTTGAGGTTTATCGTCCCGAGCAAAAATACTTCGGATTTTACACTAGTTAGGCCAGCGTTTCTGTTACCTATTGTTGGCTCATTGATCATTAACTACTGAGATGAGATTCAGTAAGCTTGTCTGATACAGTTACGCAGATCGGTTATAGAACATGCTGATTATTTTCTGTAACGGACATGTCGTAAAGCAAAATAATTTTGTGTATTATCGTGGCTTAAGTAGTTTAATAAAAATGTCACTTGGACAATAGCCTGGCCTGCTCATATTTCCTCCGCAGGGATAAATCACCGGGCATTATCTTGATAATTACGACTCGGCGACATATAACACTTTTACACACTGTATTTAAAACAGCAGACAGCACCTTCTAGCTACCGGTATGGAAACTTGTGACTGATACCATTGAAAATGAATCTAGCACTGTCGTAGAGCTCCTTGCCAGTCAAGTGCGCCGGGATATATCTTTTGGGGTACTGCTACCCGATTCAGCGCTAAACATTGCCACTTTAACTAGAGAATATGGCGGCAGCGCAAAATTTCTGCAAGAAGCACTCATCCTATTATCAGAAGAAGCGCTGGTTGAAGTTGATTCACATAAAGGCTTCAAGGTTGCTTCACCGAAGAACACTAGTATTAACAACCTCGAGCAAGTTCGCATTGAAATTGAGTGCCTAGGTTTAGAGTGGTCACTAAAAAATGGCAATATTCACTGGCAGGGCTCAATTCTAAAAGCCCAACAAGCCCTGCTAAAAACCTTTGCTCAAGTTCAGCTCGACCCGGACAATTTTTTTCTCGATTGGGAAGAGAGCAACAGACATTTTCATCACAGCTTACTTGCCGCCAGTGATTCACAGCGACTAATAGCGATGCAAGATAGACTCTTTAAACAGGGAAGTCCCCTCAGGCTAGCAGAATTACAAGCAAACAAAATTGACTTCCCATTGTCCATTGAGACTTTGAATGCGCTGGTCAATGCGATTTTAGACATTGATATTGATGGCGCTAAGAGTTGCCTGCAGAAATTCATCCGCTGCGAGGGGAAGATAGCTGATTCAAATTAAGTGCACCCAGGACTTATACAGTGGCCGATAACAGCGCTGCTCTGTACTCCTGATCCGAAGTACCTCTCTATCACCAACACTGTCGTTGAAGAATTTAAACTATGCACATAAAGACAAACTTACACCCTTTAAACTTGCACAATAAACGTTATGATTTTCCCGCTCTAATACAGACACACCCTGAGCTTAATCAATATTTGCTTAATAGACATGATCAGCTGACGATTGACTTTGCCGATAGCAACGCCGTTAAATCGCTAAACTGTGCACTGCTAAAAAAGTACTATCGAATCGACTTTTGGGATATTCCCAAAGGTTATCTCTGCCCTGCCATACCTGGCAGAGTAGATTATATTCACTACTTAGCTGAGTTACTTGAAAACAACTGCACAGTAGGAAAAGTTTCTGCAGCCAAAGTGCAAGTTTTAGATATTGGCACCGGTGCCAGCTGTATCTATCCGATACTAGGTCAACGGGTCTATAACTGGCGCTTTATAGCCAGCGATATCGATGCTGTTTCAGTGGCGTCAAGCAAGCAAATCATCAACGCAAACAAAGGCCTTTCCAGTAAAATAAAGGTCCTTTTGCAACCGGATAAAGACAGCTTCTTTAGCAATATTATTCAACCTGGTCAACGCCTTGATCTGACAATCTGCAACCCGCCTTTTCACCGATCACTACAGCAGGCACTGGCGGGAAATAGTCGCAAAAGAGAAAATTTAGCAAAAAAATCAACCTCTAAAACGCAGCAGCTTGACCGACAAAAGAAGCTCGCAGCAACGCTTAACTTTGGCGGCCAAAAAGCCGAGCTATTCTGCTCAGGTGGCGAGTTACAATTCATTAAAAACATGATTAAAGAAAGTGTAGACTATAGCCAGCAAGTACTGTTTTTTAGCACTCTGGTGTCCAAAAAAGACCACTTGGCCGAAATTAAACTCGCGTTAAAAAATGCCAAGGTAGCGCAGTTCGAAATAATAAAGATGGCCCAAGGTCAAAAAATCAGCCGCTTTATCGCCTGGTCTTATCTGAACAAAAGCCAACAACAACTCTGGTATAAGCAAAAATTGCTCGCTGAATAACCCCGAGCGTAGTTCAGCGGGTTAAGCCAAACGCCCGCGGTGTATGCCCCTTTAAATCGTTTTCTATTAGTTGCTGCACTAATATCACCGCCCTCCTCTATACTGCTATTAGCGAAAAATTTTTGCCGGTCATCCCATCGAGACTTGTTTGCACAGTTTCTTCAAATGAAAACTGCATCACAAATACTGTTTAATCGAGCAAAGAGAACAAGGCTCTTCTGTTAAGCTTGCGTTCATACAAAGTAATCAGCTATAGTTTTCCCAAGCAACAGGCTGGCAATTGCTGAACAGGGGCGCGAAAAAGTTTACCATGAAAGTCGACGATAATTTGAACATTGTATTTTTGCATCAAAATTTCAAGAAATCATTCTATGAGCTGTTTAAGAGCAACAAATTACAGCTTTCGCGCTGGTTTAATTGGCCTGTTAAATGCCAATCTGAGGATGATTTTTTCGAACTTATCCAAAACTCACTGTTTGAATACGCCAGAGGGACTTCACTGCAGTGCGGCATTAGCTACAAAGGCAACTTTATCGGCTACATAGGCCTGACCAAAATCAATCCAGTGCTGGCAAAAGCCGAATTGAGTTACTGGATCAGTCAAGAGTTTCAGGGTCGTGGCATAATGAGTATCGTCTGTCAGCGCATGATCAGCTATGCGTTTGACTTTCTTAATCTGGAGAAGATAGAGATCTCAATTGCCACTGAAAATATAGGCAGTCGCAAAGTATGCGAAAGTTTGGACTTCGAGCTCGAAGGTATTTTAAAACGTGCTGATACACTCAATGGAAAAGTAGTTGATCATGCCAGATATGGCCTGTTAAAAGCCTCGACATCAGTGGGGTAATGCGAAACAAAATTTAATTTAACAAGCAATTGTAATCAACAGTATAGAAGATCATAATCTCGCTACATAAATACTAGCGATCTATTTACTCGAGTAGTTACATGCCTAAAAAATTAAATGTCGGCGTCATTTTTGGCGGCCGCTCTGCTGAACACGAAGTCTCTCTGATGTCTGCTAAATCGATTGTAGCGGCCATGGATAAAGAAAAATACCAGGTCCATCTGATTGGCATCACTCATCAGGGGAAATGGTTGTATGCACATAGCAGCAAAAATGCTCTTGAGTACAAAACCGTAGACGAGCAGAGTTTAACCTCGACAATCATAGACTATGCCAATGCTAGCGGCGCATTGATAGACAACGCGGCGGAAGATAAAAACGCTGTGTTAGCCAACTTAGATGTCGTATTCCCGGTGCTTCACGGACCCTATGGTGAAGACGGCACCATCCAAGGCCTGTTCGAGCTTTCCAATTTGGCCTATGTTGGCTGCGGTGTTGCCTCCTCCGCCATCGCCATGGACAAAGCCCTTGCCAAGCAGGCATTTAAGGCGGCTGGACTGTTGCAAATGGATTACCAAATTATCAAGTACGGATCTTTTTCTGCCGATGCGAGTTCTGTGATTGGCCAAATCGAAAATCAATTTAGTTACCCAGTCTTCATTAAGCCTGCCAACATGGGCTCTAGCGTAGGCATCACTAAAGCGCACAACCAAACTGAGCTCAGCGAAGGTCTGTGTCACGCATTTGAGTTTGATAACAAAATAATTATTGAGGCTAGCGCTGAGAATTGCGCTGAAGTCGAATGTGCAATATTGGGAACTGATCAGCCCAGGGCATCCGCTGTCGGGGAAATACTAGCGGGCAAAGAGTTCTATGATTATGAGACTAAATACTTTGATAACAAATCCGCAACAATTATCCCCGCTAACTTGCCTCAATCAGTGATGGACGATGTAAAAGCAGCGGCGCTTATCGCCTTTGATGCTATCGATGGCAGTGGTTTATCCAGAGTTGATTTTTTTGTCAATCGCGACAATCATAAAATATACATCAACGAAGTTAACACTATGCCCGGTTTTACCCCTATCAGCATGTACAGCAAATTGTGGGCCGCCGAGGGGGTAGAGTACTCACAACTTATCGATCGACTGATTGAACTGGCAGTGGCCAGACACTCTGCAAAAGCCAGGCTCTGCAATCACATAGCCTGAAAAAACGTTCGTTCCATCGAAGCTAGTTAGTGCCGTGGCGAGCCTGGATGCACTACAGTGTCTCTATCTCAGCAGGGGTTGCAAGTGCTGCACAAAGCGCTCAGCACCCACCAATCCTAATATGCTCATTTTAGACTCGAGTTCCCCAGCTTTGTTATAAAAAACTAAAGCCGGGGGGCCAAGTACTTTATATTTAGCCAATAGGGCTCGCGCCTCGTCATTAAACTCAGTCAGATCAACCTTAATCAAATAGAAGTTTTCCAACACAGAGGCGACTTTGCGCTCCTCGAACATGTACTCTATCTCTACGCAGGAAATACACCAATCGGCATAAAAATCTAACATCACAGGACGCCCCTGCGCTTTGGCCTGTGCCAACAGCGGTGCAATCTGGGCAAGTGAGGTTACTTTTTCGAAACGGTTTTTCGCTCGATCATCTGACTTGTTAGTCACTACACCGGCAAGTGGCTGTAACATATTTGTGCCGCCGGCAAGAGCGCCTACTAATAAACTCAAACCATAAACTAAGAATATTAACCCTGTAGCTTTCATTAATTTGCGCAGGTTAGCCGCTTTCGCCTGCAAACTATTTAACGCCCCTAAGTAAATGGCACTGACAATAAAAGTAGCTGCACTTAACAGCATAGTGACTTGCATCGGTACTATCCTATCTAACATATAGATAGCCATGAAGATCAATAACACACCAAAACTTGCCTTCCCCCCATTCATCCATGGGCCAGCTTTGGGCATAAAGTGCCCCGCCGAAACCCCGACAATCAACAGTGGCACTCCCATGCCAATACTCAGTGAAAACAGAGCCAGTCCACCGAGTACCGGATCTGCTGATTGTCCGATATAGATCAGCGCTCCGGCTAGCGGAGCCGCCATACAAGGGCCGACAATCAGTGCCGACAGGACACCCATGATAGCGACACCAATGAAACTTCCGCCGCGTTGTTTATTACTGACAAGGGTTAATTTACTCTGCAGTGCAGCAGGCAATTGCAGCTCATAAAAACCGAACATCGACAGTGCTAATAATACAAATATGGCGCTGAATAATACAATAATCCAGGTTGCCTGAAACAGCGCTTGTAAATTTTCTCCAAAAATTCCGGCTAAAACCCCGGCAGCCGTATAAGTAAATGATACGGATAATATATAGATCGAGGTTAATAACAACGCCCTGGATTTGGTCACACTTTCACCTTGGCCGGCAATAATGCTCGAGAGGATAGGTATCATCGGGAAGACACATGGAGTGAGAGAAAGCGCCAGTCCTGCAACAAAAAAAGCACTGAGAATCCACACTAAATCGCCTTTTGATAATAACTGACTGAAGTAATCATGTTCACTGGCGAGCCCTTGAATCTGATTACTAGCCGCTGAGTTGCTCAAAGATGCAGCCAGCGGATCTTGCCCAATGTTAGTGTCTATTGCCTGGGACCCTATCATTGTCACTGTACGCTGTTGAGATTCTGGCGGATAACAAACGCCACCGTCCCAGCATCCTTGATACTCTATTTTTAAGCTAACCTGGTTACTCTCTGGCAGGTTTGCCAGCTGCAGCATGATTTCACTGCTGTGATAATAAACTTGTACTTTACCGAACAACGGATCATCTTTTGCCACAGTTTCACTGCGACTGATTTCAGTGATAGTGACGCCATCCTCGGCACTAAATTTCATGCGCTGATCGTAGAGGTAATAATCCGGCAGAACATCCCAGCGCAATAGTAATTTATTGCCTGCTAGAGCTTCAGTTTGCAATACAAACACTTCGCTGACAGGACGAGGATCTGTGACTTTAGCACTGCCAAATAATCCGGCGTCGACAGTGGTCACCAACATCAATGCCACTAACAACACTAAAGTACTTTTTATTTTATCGAACCTAATACTGAACAAATCACTACTCCGAGGAAATTAGTTACCAAAAAATCAACAACTAGTACAAATATACGCACTAGGCAGCTTATTGACTACAATCAGTGACGCTAGTTCTATTTAATTTCTAGATTCAATATTTTACAGTCAATGCCTGCTATTACGACCGCTATTTTACGATAAATAGTTGTTACTACAACCGATAAACAGCAGCTGACACCCTGAAAACGTTGGGCTTAGCGATTAATAATGTTTTTTCTTGGCAAAGCATTGAATATCCTCATCTGTCTACTTATACCCGCGGATTTTTTATGGTAAAAAGGTGACACCAATTAGAACTGAGCCAGAGTCAATGGCAACACCCGTGCAGGAAGTACATACCAATGAATAATGATCAAGTAGATAATTTAAATATCGATGACTTTTCGGTACTTATTACTCCCCAGGGATTAAAAGATAAACTACCGCTTTCCAATGCAGCAGCAGAAACTGTCACTGAAGGTCGTCAAATCATTCGCAATATTTTAGACGGTAGCGACAAGCGTATTTTTGTAGTGATAGGTCCCTGCTCGATTCACGATGTTGACGCAGCCATGGATTATGCCAAACGCTTAAAAGAGCTGTCAGCTAAAATCGAAGATTCTATTTATGTAGTAATGAGAGTCTACTTTGAAAAGCCTAGAACCACAGTCGGCTGGAAAGGACTGGTAAACGATCCGCACTTAAATGATTCTTTTCAAATAGAAGAGGGTTTATTCACTGCGCGTAAACTGCTGTTGGATTTATCCAATTTAGGCCTTCCTTTAGCCACAGAGGCATTAGACCCTATTTCACCGCAATATCTGCAGGATCTTATCTCCTGGTCGGCGATCGGTGCGCGCACTACGGAATCGCAAACTCACAGAGAAATGTCCTCAGGTCTCTCCTGTGCAGTGGGCTTTAAAAATGGAACCGATGGCGGTTTAGCGGTAGCGACTAATGCCCTTAAGTCGGTCAGCCACTCACACAGCTTCCTCGGTATCAATGCTAGCGGCGAAGTATCCATCATTAAGACAAAAGGCAACCAATACGGACATTTAGTACTCAGAGGGGGCGGCGGCAAGCCCAACTACGATTCAGTTAACATCAACAGGTCCGAAAAGGCGCTTGAAAGTGCGGGACTTAAGGCGAATATCATGGTTGATTGCTCGCATGAGAACTCTTCTAAAGATCCTGCGATTCAACCTTTAGTCGCGCAAAACGTGGTCAATCAAATTATTGAAGGTAATAAATCAATTGTTGGCCTGATGATAGAATCTAATATCGGCTTCGGTAATCAACCTATGACCGAAAACCCTGCTGACCTGCGATACGGTGTGTCGATTACAGACGGCTGTATTGATTGGCAGCAGACAGAGGATTGCCTGCTGGATATGCACGCCAAACTAAAAGAAGTACTCATCAGCCGCTAAGCTGCAACTAAAGAGCTGGGAAGATAGCGAACTCATTCGCTGTTTCCCAGATCTTCTGCGCTACCCCACTGCCCAGCAGCCTCTAAATCTGATTGTTTCTGCTCAACCCATGCTTTGGATTTAGCGGTTAACTCCTTTTTCCAAAATGGGGCCTCTTTCTTCAGATAGTCCATAATAAATTGTGTCGCCTGGAACGCTTCAACTCTATGTGCACTAATCACACCGACAAACACAATATTTTCGTTTATAGTTAACTCCCCCACCCTATGCACTACCGCTATACGCCCTAAACTCCAACGCGCACGGGCTCGTTCTACGATGTTTAATAAGCACTTTTGAGTCATACCGGGATAATGCTCTAAAAAAAGCTGCTCTAAATCTGCCCCAATGCTATCGCGAACCACTCCGGTAAAGGTGACCAGTGCTCCGTAGCTGCTATCACTTTGCTGTAACCAAGTGTTTAATTGAGTTAAATCAAAATCTTCAGTTTGAATCTTTATTAAGTTTTCTGGCATTCGAGCTTCCAATGGTTAATAGGTCGATTATTCTAATATTTTTTTACATTTTCCGGGTATAGATTGTAAAGCTTACTTTAGCTAAAGACACAAAAGGGATACTATACAGCCTATTTGATTACGCTGAGGTCTGTGGCCAGCAATAACGGCTACAGGGGTAATATTTTATTCACAGCCAGTCCCGCGTCAATCTTTTCCCCTTTACAGAGAGTAAAATGTAGCTAAATGAGCACCCAGATAGATAATTCAAAGACTAAAGTTATAGTCGGCATGTCCGGCGGAGTAGATTCCTCAGTATCAGCACTGCTATTAATCCAGCAGGGCTATCAAGTCGAAGGCCTGTTCATGAAGAACTGGGACGAAGATGACGGTACCGATTACTGCACTGCTGTGGATGATCTGGCAGATGCTCAGGCTGTTTGTGACAAGTTACAGATTCATCTGCACAAAGCCAATTTTGCCGCCGAGTACTGGGATAATGTATTTGAACATTTTCTGCAAGAATATAAAGCTGGGCGTACTCCCAATCCCGACATTCTCTGCAACAGAGAAATAAAGTTTAAAGCTTTTCTCGAATATGCACTTGAGCTCGGCGCTGATTTCATTGCTACCGGCCACTACGTCAGACGTAAACTTGTCAGTAACGCGGATGGCTCCAACAGCGTACAGATGCAAAAAGGCCTTGATGCTAACAAAGATCAGAGCTACTTTTTGCACCAAGTAGGCGAGGAAGAACTGGCCAAAACCTTATTTCCGGTTGGGGAACTGCTGAAACCTGCAGTGCGGGTACTGGCTGAACAACACGATTTAATTACCCACAATAAAAAAGACAGTACCGGTATCTGTTTCATCGGCGAGCGTCGCTTTAAAGATTTCCTGCAACAGTATTTACCGGCGCAGCCTGGAAAAATCATCACCGAGAAAAATGAGGTGATTGGCGATCACTCTGGTCTTATGTATTACACTATAGGTCAACGTCAGGGGTTGCTGATAGGTGGACTAAAGGACTACCCGGAAGACCCCTGGTATGTCGCAGGCAAGGATTTAGAAAAAAACTTGTTGATTGCTGTACAGGGCAAGCAACACGACTTACTGTTTACCAACTGGCTCAGTGCCAGCGATATTTTCTGGATTAACGGCCAGGCGCCGTCCACTGCTTTTAGCTGCAAAGCCAAGGTTCGCTATCGCCAGGATGATCAGGACTGTAGCCTTGTTGTAGATAGCCAGGGCAATTATCGGATTACTTTTGCCCAGCCACAAAGAGCAATTACCGCCGGGCAATCAGTGGTACTGTATCAAGGTGATATTTGCCTCGGTGGCGGTGTCATTGAAACTACCGGAAAGTAATTTCACCCCCTGTAACAGTATTTAACACTAGCAGAGCAAGAGACGAACCCTAAATGTCCAGAAACCAAGATGAACAAGCAATAGCGGTCGCCGCTATGTTCCAAGCCGCCTCTCTCGTCGACCAAATTGCCAACAAAGGCATGATTTCACAAAGCAGCTTTGAGACTTCTATCAATAGCTTATTTGAAATGAATCCGGACAATACTGAAGCGGTATTTGGTGGACAGAACTTTTTGCCGCACAATCTTGGTTTAGGCTTACGTACATTAATAGACATAGTCGACAAGCGGCGCAACGATAACAGCAACCACATCACTAACTATGTATTGGCAATGATCATGTTGCAGCAAAAACTGGCAAATAATGACAAGATGCTCTCGCTAATGTCCCAGCGCCTGGAAAACCTCAGCGACAAAGCGCTGAAATATTATGCCAATGAGAGCATTGATTCACAGCCACCGAGCGCCAACTACACCCACACCAATGTCATCGCCGGACTGGACGGTCTGTATCAGGACACCATCAGTACTTTTAGCTTTCGCATTAAGGTTCAGGGTGATCCAAGACACCTGCAAAATAAAGAAAACGCAGCCAAAGTCAGGGCGTTATTGCTAGCGGGGATCAGAGCGGCCATTTTGTGGAGGCAAGTGGGCGGCAGGCGCTGGCATCTGCTGTTTTTCAAATCCAGAATTAGACAGAGCGTGCAAAAAATCCTCGATACGAAGTAAATAGCAGCTTTTCAATAAACAAACTTTTGCTTAAGCTACAGCAGACTATGCAGCTTCCCCGACAACCGATCAGTGGTAATTTCTCATTGCCAGTACCCTTGCAGCTAACTGTTAATTAGAACAGCCGACACAAGACTCAAAACTGCCATACCCGCTGCGCGTAATTTCATATATAATATCGCACAAATTTTCTAATCAATTGTCACAGCGAGAATATTCATGGAACTTTCTGCTCTATCCGCAGTATCACCAATCGATGGCCGTTACGGAAGCAAAACCACTGATTTACGCCCTATCTTCAGTGAGTATGGACTCATTCGAAACCGAGTTATTGTCGAGATAAGATGGTTGCAAAAGCTAGCAAACACTCCACTAATCACAGAAGTTCCAGAATTTTCTGCCGCCACCAACCAACTGCTTAACAACATTGTCGATCAATTCAGTGAAGCAGACGCGCTGCGGGTAAAAGAGATTGAACGCACAACCAACCACGATGTAAAAGCGGTTGAGTACATGATTAAGGAAAAATTTGCCGGCAATCAAGAACTGCAAGCCATCAACGAATTTGTCCACTTCGCCTGCACATCTGAAGACATTAACAACCTATCACACGCACTAATGCTTAAGGATGGCCTGGCTGTTATGCTGCCAATGCTGGAGCAACTACAAAGTGAAATAGCTCAGCTGGGCAGGGATTTTGCAGCTCAGCCAATGCTCTCCAGAACCCACGGTCAAACAGCCTCTCCAACCACCGTCGGCAAGGAAATGGCCAATGTCGCCTACCGCCTTAGTCGCCAGATCAAACAACTTAAAAACACTGAATTTCTAGGGAAAATCAACGGCGCTGTCGGTAACTACAACGCACACATCAGCGCTTATCCTGACGTTGACTGGGAAGAGCACGCCAAGTCCTTTATCGCCAGTTTAGGCCTTGATTTCAACCCTTACACTACCCAGATAGAGCCACACGATTACATCGCAGAAATGTTCGATACTTTTTGTCGATTCAATACTATTCTCATCGATTTCGACCGCGATATCTGGGCTTACATTTCCAATGCCTATTTCAAGCAAAAGACTATTGCAGGTGAAGTCGGCTCCTCGACAATGCCGCACAAAGTTAATCCGATAGATTTTGAAAATTCTGAAGGTAACTTAGGTATGGCCAATGCGCTAATGCAGCATTTAGCCGCCAAGCTGCCTATCTCTCGCTGGCAGCGCGACCTTACCGACTCCACCGTGTTGCGTAACATGGGTGTCGGCATGGCATACAGCATGATAGCCTACCAATCCACGCTCAAAGGTTTAAGCAAGCTGGAGTTGAATGCGTCGGCAATCGATGCAGATTTGGAAAACTCCTGGGAAATTCTAGCAGAGCCGATTCAAACGGTAATGCGTCGCTATGGCATCGAAAAGCCCTACGAAAAATTAAAGGAATTGACCCGCGGCCAGGACATGAACAAAGAGACGATCAGGAGTTTTATAGATACTTTAGAAATGCCGGAAGCGGCTAAAGATGCACTTAAGCAAATGACTCCGCACAACTACATTGGCAATGCTGTAGAGCAAGCCAAGCGCATCCTGTAAATGCGTTTATCACAGCTATAGCGATCTGCTATAGCTGTGGGTTTTATTTCGCCACTGGATGTAAAGAGCCGCTTACAAGGTCAACAGCCCCCCGCCAGTTTCATTTTGCAATATCTGAGTCCCGGCAATTTTGCCAACATTGTCACCCTCACAAACCAGCTTACCTATATTTGTGGTAAACAGCATGCCCTGAGTTCTGCTGTAAATTGCAGTGCGCCCCTGCTCGGGAGTATCAGATTCTAATCTCACCACTTGCGCCACCAGCTCACCTTTTTCTACCCAGTCACCGAGCTGTTTTGTCCAGCAGAGAATCCCGGTTGCAGTGGCCCTCACTGAGTCAACGGCTTCAAGATCTGTGGTCAGCACTTTAGTTTCGATCATATCTGTCACAGCTATTTGCACTACATCACTGGCAGCTAAGAAATTTAACAAGCCCTGGGCATCAGCGGCAGCCAGCTGATCGTCAACATCGGCAAAACCGCGCAACTCCACCGTTGCAGTGAAACAACTGACAGGACAACCACTGCTTTCTACAGCTATCCAAGGTAGAATATGCGCGGCATCAAATGGCGAGCCACCAGGCTCATCTTCAAGTAAGACGATAGGAGAGCGCATACATTGCGCCAGCAACTCTGACTCATCTCGCTGCCGGTAATTTGCGTAGATATGCACCAGCGCCTGCGAGTCGCAGTGCAAGTCTAAAACGATATCAGCATCGATAGATAACGCCAGCAAAGTCGCTTTAAGTTGCGCCAGAGGTGTATGTGTTGGCAGTAGCGCCACTGCTTCTCTTAGCGCTTGTCGGTACTGCTCAACACTGCTTTGGGGATTTTTATCTAGCTGCTCTTTAGTCACTGTTGAAAAGTCGGGCCAATGTCGATTAAAATTACCCTCCGCACTAAAAGAGTGACGCCCCAAAACCACCCCATTTAGGCGCTGATCCATGCCAATTGGATTGGCATAAGGCACTATGACTATTTCCCCGCATAACAAATCACGCTTATCTAAATCAATTAGCTGCGTTATCAGATGCTGCAAAGTCAGCAACCCCGGCCATTCATCGGCGTGCAAAGCGGCCTGCATATACACTTTCGGGCCCGCCTTAGCGGCTTTGAATTTATGTACTTTTAAAAAGCGCTGGGTGCCTGGACTCGATGATTTTAAAGCAATTTTTTCGACGCTATGCGACATATATAAACCTAATAATGAAGAGACAGAGACTGAGCAACAGTCCCGTATTGATGATCAGTTACTCAGCTAGGATGGGATGATGCGGCGCTTGAGCTATAAAAAGCAGCCGACACTATTAGCCGGCTGATTATTACCCACAACTATCAAAGACACTAAAAGACTGAAGAGATAAATTCCTTACAGCGTTCAGAGGTCGGATTGTCAAACACTTCTTCGGGAGTACCAAAAGCCTCTATTTTCCCCTGATGTAAAAACATCACCTTATTTGACACTTCTCTGGCGAACTTCATTTCGTGGGTTACTATCAGCATAGTACGCCCCTCTGCAGCCAGGTCCCTCATCACTTTCAAAACTTCTCCAACTAACTCCGGATCCAGTGCTGAAGTTGGCTCATCGAATAACATTACCTCGGGATCCATTGCCAGAGCCCTGGCGATAGAGACACGTTGCTGTTGTCCACCGGACAGCATACTAGGATATACATCGCGTTTATCAGTGAGACCAACTCTTTGCATTAACTCTTCAGCGTATTTTATCGCCTCAGCTCTGCTCTTTTTCAGCACCAGCACCGGGCCTTCAATAATATTTTCCAGCACTGTCATGTGTGGCCACAAATTGAAATTCTGAAAAACAAATCCCAAGCGCTGACGCACCGCCTCTAACTGCTTCGGGTCATCTGCTTCTAGGTCCCCGATTTTATTGCGCTTTAATTTGATCTGCTCACCGCTGATCTGAATCTCACCTTCGGTTGGATTTTCCAGCATGTTAATGCACCTTAAAAAGGTGCTTTTACCTGAGCCACTAGAACCGATTATCGATATAACCTCCCCTGCCTCTGCCTGCAGATCTATACCTTTTAAGACCTCTAAACGACCAAAGGTTTTATGAATGTTTTTAACATTGATTGCAAAATTTGCCTGGGACATAAAATGGCTCTTATAATTTTTAAGGGGACTCTGCGAGTCTCTCTGATTAGGATGAATAGACTAAGTAGTCTTTTATCTCGATACGAGAGTTAAGACTAACTGTCATTCAAACAAAACTGATTTGTCGCCGAGATTAGCATACTTAGGGGCATCAATCGGATAATAGTCATCCAATTGTCTAAATAAATGTCGCATTATTGAAATATATCATAACTTATTGCCGTATCGAGTCAGGCAGAATGATTGTACTATTACACTTCAATAATTTTGTAATAAAAAGTCTCAATGCTAAGCATAGAAACTTTTTAGTTACATTTGATAACAATAAACAACCCGAGCGGATACTTAATCATGAAAAAACTGCTAGCCACAGCAGCCCTTACGGCTGTTACTTTAATGTCAGGTGCAGCGCAAGCTGGCGATGTTGTAAGAATTGCCACTGAAGGCGCTTACCCTCCGTGGAACGCACTTAACAGTGACGGTCATCTTGAAGGCTTCGAAATCGATCTTTATCAAGTGCTTTGCGCACGCGCCAACCTAGAGTGCTCTATGGAGCAGACAGCTTGGGACGGTATCATTCCCTCTTTGCAACAAGGTAAGTTTGACGTAATTATGGCCGGCATGTCTATTACTGACAAGCGCAAGAAAAAGATTACTTTTTCTCGCTCTTATGCCTCTAGCCCAGCTGTATTTGTTGTCGGCAAAGACTCTTCCATGGTAGATTTTAAAGTCGCTGCAGACAAGATTTCACTGGCAGATTTAGATGCCACTGAAAAGACTAGCCTAGATGCTACTTTGGCCGTGCTTAATGGTAAGACTATCGGTGTACAAAAAGGCACTATCCACTTAAATTTCTTAAAAGAGTACATGAAGGGCAACGCCACTATCCGTACTTACGAAACTCAGGAACAACTAGATCTTGATCTTCAATCTGGTCGTGTGGATGTCGCTTTTGCTGCAGAGAGCTACTGGCACCCTCTTTTCCAAAAGCCTGAGGGAGCAGATTTTCGCGCAATTGGCCCTGGTTTTTCTGAAGGCCCATTTGGTGAAGGCGTTGGTCTAGGACTTCGCAAAGAAAACCAGGAACTGGCTGATAAGTTCAGTGTTGCTATTAATGCAGCAATCGCAGACGGTACTGTTTCAAAGCTTGCTGTTAAATGGTTCGGTTTTGACGCTTCAAGCAAATAAGTTTAAACTTTGACTACAAAAGCAGGACAGGTAACCCTATCCTGCTTTTTTGTATTAGAGCAAAACAATAATAACAAGCGCTGTAAAACTAAATTTCAATACTTTCCTAAATCAAAAAATTAGGTATTCCTTTGGATCTAACAATCTTAAGCTGGGGAGCTAGTGGCTGGGGCGATGAATTTTTTTACGCCACTTTGATCACTATTTCCGTCGCAACCTGCTCATTTGCCTTCGGCATATTTCTCGCCGCAGGTGCTGCCACCATGAAGCTCAGTAACTACCGGGTATTACGCATGCTAGCTAACGGCTACACGACGGTAGTACGCGGCATCCCAGAACTATTGATCATTTATCTGATCTTCTACGGCGGTAATGGCATTTTAATGTCCATCGCCAAAGATGTTTTTGATTACCATCAGTATATCGAGCTGCCAATTTTCTTAATGGGTGTCTTGTGCATCGGTTTGAGCTCGGGCGCCTATTCAACAGAAGTCATCCGCGGCGCGGTTTTGGCGGTGCCTATTGGAACAATTGAGGCGGCAAAGGCGATAGGCATGAACACCAGCACTCGCTTCAGACGTATTCTACTACCACAAGTGGCACGCTTTGCCCTGCCAGGATTGGGAAACGTTTGGCAATTAACGCTAAAAGAAACCTCATTGATTTCCGTTATCGGTCTCGCAGAAATTGTTCGTATCGCGCAAATTGGCGCCGGCAGCGAAAAACAGCCGTTTACCTTTTTCTTTGCCGGACTTATCTTATTTTTAATCTTAGCTTCACTCTCTGATCGTGGTTATTTATCACTACACAGATGGGCTAATCGTGGCGTAAGAGGAGCGTAATATGGATTGGGATATTATCAACGAATCTATACCGGCAATTTTTTCAGCACTGCCTGTCACTCTTGCACTAGTGTCAGTTTCGTTATTTTTTGGATTTTTCCTGGCGGTTATTGTTGCTTTAGGTCGGCTCAGTACTCATGCAGCACTCAATAAGCCAGCCTATGTATTTGTCTATATTTTCAGATCAACTCCGCTACTGATTCAAATGTTTTTGATCTACTACGGGTCGGGCCAGTTCAGAGCAGAGCTTGACGCTATTGGTCTGTGGCAGTTCTTTAAAGACCCCTGGTTCTGCGCCATCTTATCACTGACGCTTAACACAGCGGCCTACACCAGTGAAATTATCCGCGGTGGCATTCAATCAGTAGCCGCTGGTCTTTTGGAGGCCGGCAAAGCCTGCGGCATGAGCACACTGCAACTGTTTCGGCGCATTACTTTCCCACTGGCGATGCGCCAGGCACTGCCAGGTTATGGAAACGAAGTAATCTTAATGGTGAAGTCAACCTCACTGGCCAGTACTATTACTATTATGGATATGACCGGAGTGTACAAGGAAATCGCCTCGGATCACTTCAGCCCGTTTGAACCCATTATAGTGGCGGGGAGGTTTTTTCTGATTTTCAATTATATAGTGACGCTGGCCATCTCCAGAGCGGAGAAGAAACTGGCCATTCAGGCACACTAAAGAGTAGCTAAACCATCGCGAGGGAAAGGTATTGAAAGATACCTCTCTCGCTCCCTCCCCTTGGCTACATTAAACCTAGATCCACAGCTGTAAATCGCTAGCTTGGCTATTAATTTTCAGTCGATAAAAATGACTAAAACC
>ASZI01000008.1 GCA_000416315.1 Osedax symbiont Rs2
GCTCATATGCACTCATTTAAACGACCGCTGCGACACAACTGAGCCCGCTGTTTAAACTGTCACTGCGGGCTGATTCAGAGCTAGCAGCTAACATTTTCTTACAACAGTCCTCTGCTTAGCTCTGCTTTGTTTAATTGCCAGTTAGGTAACTCCCTGGATGTTTACTTCAGCGGTTCCCTCTCTTAAAAATTTATGTTTATACTTAGTGGCTTACAAATAGATACAACACTGGTTGGCAAGTCACTTAACGTGGAGATTAATTTTTATAACGGCAGGGAAACACTGGCATATGAAGATAATTGAAAGGGTGTTCGCATCACTCATTACCAAGATTTTGACATTTATTGTCAATTGTTATTTCACAATTGTAGAGAGTCTTGCGGATCTGCCACTGGTATTTCGCGGTATGATACTTGGGCCCGCCCTATTAGTATCAGCGATTAGCCTCTATCAGTGGATCGAAAAAGAATTCCCCAACCGCCCTGTCATTGCTATTAACAGCCAGCGCATTCAGCATCCCAATTACCACAGCATAGCCAGCCACGCCTTAAAAAAATTTTCTATGTTGAGCTCTGCGAATAAAGCACTTGTGATCAAAAATCTAGAGGCGAATTTAGTCCCCTTTAAGCAGTGGATGAATCAGTTTCAACAATCAGATTATCGGCTTATCTGTCTGGGTGAATCCCATAGCCAGTCGACCCGAAAATTTCTGTCTGAGGCAGTTCTAGCAGAGCATAACTTTGATGCACTCTATCTGGAAGTAAACCCAAAAGAGCTGACGTCTATTTATAAACGGCTCTATTCCAGCACCGATTATTTTCCACTATTAGATGCCGACATCCTGCAACTATTGCGCAGTGTCATCAGCAAAAATCCGGATATTAGCATCCATGCAATAGATATCACTGACCAGCAAGTCGATTATAAAGTCCCCGATAAACAATCCCGTGATGATTACATAACAGACAACTTTTTAAATAACTTTACTGACAAAGGTCGTAATATAGTGCTTATCGGCGCTATGCACTGCAATGATTCAGCCCCCTGGTTTTATGCAAAAATGAAAAAGTCATTTGTAAATAATATCAGCAAGCAAGTAACTAATGTGCGGATATACGATGAGCACGAGGAGGGAATAATTGAGGCCTTTGTTTTCTTTCTCGATGAAATAGGCATTAAACGTGGCCATTTTGCGATTCTCAAAAGCAAAGAGCTACAACCGATAATAAAGCAGTGGTTCCCCTTAACCACAGTGTTTTCTTTTGATTTGTTTGAGACGGTGATTATTTATCGCTGATGCAATTTGCAGCTAAAACCACGCTTAGAACCCCTAAGCTCACCACCGCAAGCCACCGACTGATGTCCAGCCTGTAAGACCTTGCCAATTTATCCGACACCAGGGCTTTCGGGTGCGCCCGTCATCCGCCTGGCGGCAACTATCAATATATAGGCGCACGTCAGAACTGTTGCCGGGAATAGCACCGACGACAGCATGACTTAACCCGGGCCCGGCACGCACATTCATTTTATTTCCCGACACATTGCCTGGTACCCGCGCTATTACAACCTTCGCCGTGGTCTGTGCTTTAGGCCGTATGCTCGGCACTGTTTTATTCTGGCCATTTTGTAAATCGCTCTCGGCAATTCTCTTTAGCACTGCCCGAATATCGGTACCTAGGTTAAATGAGCTAGCGCTGTCATTCGTCAACCCTCCTGAATGATGCAGGGCAACAACTGCGTGATTATTATCATAAATCAGTGACCCTGAACTACCACCCAATGTATCGCAACGATGGCGAAAGCTAGTTCCGCTATAGGTCTGACCCGCATAAGCTTTGCAACGAAACCGGGTAAGACGCAGAGGCAGACCTGCTGGATGATGATAAATCAGTAACGAGGCATTAGGCGCCACCTGACTTGGCTGCAGATTGACAAAACCGAATTTGTCTCCCGGATTTCCTTCAACACGCAGCAGAGCAAAATCGAGAGCAGCATCGGCCACCAGCGCAGTGGTATTGACTTGATACACTGCCACAGGGTCTTGATCCTGACGCAGGTAGCCAAAATGTATCAGCGCTTTTAGGACTTTCCCGCTAAAGCCTGGCAGACAGTGGTAGTTGGTCAATACACGATCTCGGGCAATTAATGTCGCCGTACAAGTAGCAACACTTTCCTCCCCTTTTGCCGAGCGCACTAATAGTGACAGCCTCCCCACCGGACTAGACTTTTTACGAAATTCGTCACTTTCATTAAACTCTGATATGGGTTCAAACACCGCGTTTTTTTGCGAGCGGATAAAATCGGACTGCCCACCTAAGCTCTGCTTAGGGCGCAGATCAGCACGACCAAACTGGTTGGCGGGAAAGACAATATCTGCAGTGACGGACAGACAAAACATGCTTGCTGTAATGCTGATAACAAGTCGAATTAGCGAAACCATAACGCGTCTACTCCAATATAAATATAGCGATATTATCACAAGCATAGGTTCACACAAACGCACTGCTTTCAGTCAATTGTATGCGCTAAAAATTTGTTTGATCAGTGCGATGCGAGCATTTTAGCAATGATTTTCACAGCTGACGTTTTCCTTTTTATTTGCCGGTATAACCCGGCACGCTACGCTCCCTTTATCTTGGGCCAGTAGCGCTATTACTGCTCTGGAAGACTAAAATAACTGTCAAAAATTTCTTGCGTCGCTCCACTTGATCTTAGCTCAACAACCGCCTGTTGCAGTTTAGTGCGCTCAATTTCACTCAGTTTAAAGCTGCACACTAGGTAGAACTCAGCTTCAACAAAGATTAACGGCTGACCAAAAAACTGGGCATTTAACCCCTCTTTTCCTGCGATATACTTTAGAGCAGAGATTGCACCGGCAATCGCATCCACACGCCCTGCTTTCATCATTTTAATGGCATTTATATACTGGGGAGTACTCAGTTTATTTAAGCTTTTATCGTTGTGGAACTTTTCATCAAAGAGTATCCCTAACGGCACTGCTATTATTTTACCTGTGAGGCTAGAGTAGTCTTTTAGCTTTACCCCCGCGACCGGCAATATTCCGGCGGTCAATTTATAGCCCACCGGCTCAATAATATCTAAGCTTTCTACTATTTCGGGGGAATCTACCACTATAGTGCAAGATCTTTTCCCTTTTAACAAAGTTGCTAACATACGCTTAGCAGGCTGAATTTCTACCGCTGATCCAATACCACTGGTCGTGCGTATTTGCTTTAACACATCATAAAGCACGCCTGTTATTTGGCCTTCATCATTCTCAAAGCCGTAGGGAGACTGCCCCATAGCAATCATGCCGACGTCACCTTCAGAGCCTTTTACACTAATCGGTACAAGCAGTAACACACTGAGCAGCATAATATGAAAAAAAACAGATAGGACTGGCAAAATTTTCATTTTGTACCTCAACTGATAGTTTTAATTTTGCGTTTCCCCCACGCAACCCAATACTCACTTATGTTGTACATCTAGGATGTCCAATCGAGCCGTGAAGAGCATCTAACTAGCAATCTTTTAATTAAGCACTGCTGTGCTCTAATCACTTTATAAACAGTACAGATTATTAACTGGCTTATATATGGGCCTTTGACTAATTTCTAATCACTACTAATTCGAGCAATTTATACCGACTCAGAGCCTTTGCCAGACAAGCTAGTCTGTGCCTGAATAAAGTGAATAAATTTATTCATCAGTCGCAGCAGATGCTTTAATACCGACTATAATAAAGGCTAAATGACTTTGTGAATGGACGACACTTATGTTGGGGAACACAGATTTAAAAGCTGACGATCTTGGATATGAATTAGACAGGCTCTCTGAACTCTCTGCACAAATTCGCGCAGATGCCTCTGTCCTTACCCGCGAATTACAAGAGGAAATTATAGACTTATTGATCAGAACCAGAGACTCCAAAGAGGTATTGAAAGTTTCTGAAATAAGAGATGAAGCTGTTCGGGTGCTTACTTGGGTAGCAAGTAAATAAGCAGGCCAATAAATTTCCCTCGCCCTTTTGTACTGCCGACCAACCTCAGTATTATAATATTAGCTATTCATCAACTGAGAATACTGGCTATCGGCCGGTGCAACCTAACCGATCTTACTACCACACCTTCTATCTGAAAGTGATCACCAGATTTAAGGGTGTAAGGTCGAAAGCCTCTTGCTGCTGGCAGTAATCTACCGTTCTTTTTATCAACCTGCTTGCAGACAAACACACCATTTAAATCTGCCACAATAATATCTCGATCTTTAGCTCTGGCTTCCCTGGATATAATCAGCAGATCGCCTGAATAAATCCCTAAACCGGTCATCGATTCGCCATCTGCGATACCGATATAAGTACCTATAGGATCATCGATGAGCAGCCCATCTAAGTTCAATCCAAGATCACTGCATTGTTCAATTGGCGCAAGATAACTGCTGATGCCCGCCTGGGCGCGAATGTTTATCAGTTTTAACATTGAGAGAACCTATGCTGTATGAATATACAGTATATATCTGACGTCGAAAAAGCGCAAAAAGTTTATCCGCAGTTTAATCCAGCTTTGCGCTACAACAGTTTCGGATTTCCAGACAGAGGGGTGGGAATACTAAGCAACACACCAAACTCCTTTGGAAAATCGGCACTTACACGACCATGTACAGCGCCTTGCTTGTCATAGAACTGCGCCTTATCTTGAAGCGGAAATATGGCCTCATGCCAGATACCTGCATCAATACAAACCCCAAAGCTGCCATCGCAATAGAAGGCTACCCAGTCTTGCGGCTGCATATCATCACCAGTATTTGCCAGGGCGACTATAAATGGTTTGTTATCTAATGGGTAAAACATCTGACCGCCATCGGGATGATAATTAGCATGCCAGATCAACAGCTTGGATCGATCAGGGCTAGGATTATCGACACTGGCATTTTCTGGACTAGTGCTCCAACCGAGAATATATTTGTCTTCAACAGCCTTATTTTCACCAAATAAGATATCCCCCTGCCAGTAAAAATCAAAAAGCCCCTCCTTATAGCCCCCTTCATCACCTGTGCCTATATCAAGAGGCCGCCAACCGGATACCGGCCAAGGAGTGATTGGTACGTGGTGATTGGCGTAATCGGTAACCATGGAGCCATATCCAGCAAGGCTGTTTTCTGAGGCCATTATTAGCGGCACCTCGAGTTCAGGTAAGCCTTTAGGTACCTGAGGGTTCATGTAGTCGAAGCGTTGAGGATGACTGCCTTGCATAGATTGATCTCCGAGTAAATATAATGAGTATATAAATTAGTTCGATACGTCGCAGGTAACATTTCATTGCACTGTAGTTTCGTCTGATCGATCAGAGTACATCAAATTGATTCGCTTGTAGCTAAAATACCCTTTGACTTATTAAACAATCAATTTAATAATTTTGTTTATTTTATACAATTGGATTATTAGACTGGATGACCTACTCACAACTCAAAGCCTTTCACGCTCTGGCACAGGAAAGAAACTTTCATCGAGCCGCAGAAAAGCTGTTTCTGACCCAACCTGCAGTCTCCATCCAGATACGCAACTTAGAGCAACACAGTGGCCGAGTATTATTTCGCCGCAGTGGTCACAGCGTAGAGTTAACCGAGGATGGGCTGGCGCTGTTTGCGCTAACCTGTCGAATGTTCGCTATCGAGAATCAAGTACAGAGCCTGTTCACTGCGCCTGAGCAGCGAATATGCCATACCCTGCATCTCGGTGCTGATGGCCCACACGTGGCACTGGATCTCATCCAGGCTGTCAAACGCCGTAACCCTGATATCAATTTTCGGGTCACCCTGGCAAACGCTGACACTACCAAAGCGAACCTGCTCGCGCTAAAAATTGATGCGGCGGTTATGGCAAATGCAAAATCGGATAGTCGTATCATAGCCAGGACAATTTCCAGACAAGACCTTATAGCGCTGATCCCAACCGGACATGCACTGAGTGATCGTAAGACTGTCAGCATCAACGAGCTTGCGACGCAATCGCTGGTGTTTAGAGAGCGTGGCTCCAATACCCAAAGAATCGTCAGCGAAGCTTTTTTAAGAGCGGGTTTGCAGGTCAATGCCGCGTTAGTGATGGGCAGCCGCGAAGGGGTCAAAGAAGCAGTGGCTCGCGGTTTAGGTTTAGGATTCGTTTTTGATCGAGAGCTGCCAAAGGACTCAAGGTGCGTCGGGGTCAAAGTTGCAGGTTTTGAGAGTAGTAATACAGATATGCTGCTGTGCCTTAAAGATCAGCAGAAAAACCCACTGGTTAAAGCGCTGTTTGAGGCGGCAAATAGCGACGATTTCTGAGCGTTGAATCGACAGTGTTTAAAGTGACTAACAACATAAAATGCTGATATGTCACCGGCTGATAAAGCCCAAAGCAGCAAATATAGTTTTAGCTGGACACTTAGACCTAAAACTAAAAAAGGGCTTACTCGTTAAAGTAAACCCTTTAAGTGACTACTAGTTATAACTAGTAGTTTATTCCCAGGTTAAACCTGGGCAATAGCTTAGATAGCTACGATGTTTTCAGCTTGTGGACCTTTCTGGCCCTGGCCTAGAACAAACTCAACACGTTGACCTTCAGCAAGAGTCTTAAAGCCATCACCAGCAATCGCTGAGAAGTGAGCGAAA
>ASZI01000009.1 GCA_000416315.1 Osedax symbiont Rs2
GCAGACAATAAAACAGCATTTTCCTTCAAATTGTAAGAATAGTGCAATATTCACAAGCGGTGTGTTTTTTTTACCTAAGTTGAACTATTCCCCGATCAATACAATGATGCATCATCACTTCAAGCTCGATGCATTTATCGCAAATTTCAGAAATCACAGTGCTCTGACCAAGAAAACTTGTTGAATAAAGCTTGTAACTCTGTCGAAAGAGGCGCTTTTATCTGCAGTCTCTCGCCACTGACAGGATGAGTGAGCTGCATTGAAATTGCCATCAACAACAATCGATTAAGCTGTAAATGTTCCCTAAACAAGCGATTGTGCCGCCCCTCCCCGTAGTTAGTATCACCCACAATAGGGCATAGGATATGTTTGAAGTGACGCCTTAACTGATGTTTGCGACCCGTTTTGGGGGTTGCCTTTAACAGTGAATAGCGCGCCGATGGCCACTTGCCGACCGCTATTGGCAATTCAACAACAGCCAGGCGAGTGAAAGCTGTGACCGCCTGCTGTGGCTCTTTATCATCACGGGCAAAAGGTTCGGCTTTTTTGTCGTGATGATATTTAAGTGGATGATCGATCACTCCCCTCTCAGGGGCATAACCGCGCACTACACACAAATAACTTTTCTCGATTTTATGTTTACAAAAATCATCACTTAAGCGCTGCGCTGCCACTTTATTTTTCGCCACCAGCAACACTCCGGAAGTTGCACGGTCTAACCTATGCACAGTGTAGACAGTTGCTCCACCTAGATAGACTTTTATCATGGAGGCTAAGTTCTCGGTGCCTTTAGCGGTTAACCAACTTGGATGGACCAACAATCCGGCGGGTTTATTAACGGCTAACAGGTCATCGTCTTGATAGAGTATCTCTAGAGGAAAGGGGCTCAATTGGCTATAAACCTTGAATTATTTATAAAAGTCGCCATTATAGCTCTAATTAGGATTTAAAATTACACACCGAGGATATTTATGAACAATGTAAATGCGGTCGCGTCTCGCTCTGAACAGTCGATACTGCAGACCAACAAAGTTATTCGTAACACTTACCTGCTGCTGTCCATGACTTTAATAGTCAGCGCCATTGCCGCAAGTATTTCTGTTGCCATGAACATCACTAGCCCGATCGTCTATTTCGGTAGTTTTATCGGTGGAATGGTGATGTTATTCATCATCAATAAAAACCAGAACAGCGTTATAGCACTGCCACTTACTTTCCTTTTCACTGCACTGCTAGGTTTTGGCATTGGTCCAATCCTCAATAGCTACCTGGCAATGAGCAATGGTGGCGAAATAGTAATGACCGCTATGGGCATGACGGCACTTACTTTTGTCGGTCTTTCTGCCTACGTATTGACCAGTAAAAAAGATTTCAGTTTTATGGGTGGTTTCTTAGCCGCTGGCATGGTTGTCGTTTTGATCACCATGGTCGCGCTGTTTGTCTTGCCTATGTTTGGCATACACATCGCAGGTCTACACTTAGCATACTCAGCAGCTGTGGTATTACTAATGGCAGGTTTCATTTTATACGATACCAGTAATATCGTTAATGGCCACTACCAAAACTACGTCATGGCGACGGTAGGCCTGTACTTGAATATATTCAACATGTTCATTCATATGCTGACTTTAGTTGGCTTCTTAAGCGACGACTAATCGCTGATAGCTATACTCTACGCCCCGCTATCTCCGATAGCGGGGCGTTATTGTTTTTGGCCATATCGATCATTAGATTCACTTTTAAGGCTTGTTCAATAGATGATTTTCTCACTGTTAATCTACGCGTCGCAAAACTCTGGCCAAGCCGAACAAACAGCGCTGCGTTTTAGTCGCAGTGCCCTGAGCCAGGGACATAAAATCCATCGAGTATTTTTCTATGGCGAAACCGTCAGCGCTATATCCAATCTAAAAATAACCCCCAGAGATGAAATTGACATCACCCGACAGTGGTTAGAGCTAGCTGCGTCGGACAACCTGGACCTGGTGGTTTGTATTGCCGCTGCTGTACGCCGGGGAGTATTAGATCAACAGGAGTGCGACCGGCACAACCGGGTGGCTGCCAATCTGGTTGCAGGTTTTAACTTATCGGGACTGGGACAACTCGCGGATGCGATCCTCAGCTCTGACCGTCTACTGACCTTTGGTAATTGATAACCTTATGGCCAATAAAAATTTGTTGCTGATTTTTCGCAACCCACCATTTTCCGACAGCAGTAACAGAGATACATTAGATATCGCCCTGGCTTGCTCTGCATTTGAAATCCCCGTAAGTCTGCTCTTTTTGGGTGATGGGGTACTGCAATTAATCCGCGGTCAGCAAAGTAAAACGCTACAGCAGAAAAATTTGCTCAACACTTTCAACGCACTGGCAATGTACGACATTGATCAATTGTTTGTGTTGCAAAGTGACTTGCAACGCTTTGAGCTAATAGCTGCTGATTTAAGCATTGATTGCCAGCTGATCTGTGAAACCCAGATGGCTAAACTGATCCGTCAATCTGATAGGATAATCAATTTATGATGTCAGATACTATTTTTCAAACCTTACATATAATTAATAAAACCTCCAGTCATAGCGACTTGTACACTGATTGTTTCAAGACACTGCTACCGGGCGATGCCATCTTGCTGATTGAAGGCGCCGTGTATAGTGCTTGCGGACAACAAGTTTGTGACCTTCTAAAGCAGCAAGTGCCGCTGTATGCTCTGAATATCGACATTCAAGCCAGAGGCTTAACGCAGCGCATACATTCACAAGTCATAAGCATTGATGACGATACTTTTGTCAGTTTAACTTGTCAGTATAAAAAATCTATCAGTTGGTTTTAGACGATGAAAAGAGAACAGTTACTCTCCCTGTTAGATGACGAAGGTTATTTGCTCGATCTGTCGAGCTGGTCGAAACCGCTGGCAATGCAACTTGCAGAACTGGATAATTTTCAGCTTACAGAACAGCACTGGGAAGTGATTGAGATCGTGCGGGAATTCTATCAAACCTACGAGCTGTCCCCCGCAATGCGCCCCCTGGTTAAAGCAATGGCCAATAAGTACGGCCCACAAAAAGGCAAAAGTATCTATCTAATGAAACTCTTTAGCGACAGCCCGCCAAAGCAGGCAGCCCGATATGCAGGCATGCCCAAGCCATTAAACTGCCTGTAGAAAACCTTTGCGCCAATTTGCTTCTTCGTGTTCAGGTTTTTCTGATCACATACACACTTTATAATCGGAGATAATTTATGATTATTGCTTTTTTAGGCACAGGTTTAATGGGACTGCCGATGGCCAGCAACCTTTTAAAAGCCGGTTTTTCAGTTAATGTGTATAACCGAAGCCTGGATAAAACCGCAGCTCTTGCTCAGCTTAGCGCAACGCTCTTCTCCACCCCAGCTGCAGCGGTGAAAAATGCTGATATTATCATCACAATGCTCGACAGCGCCGAAACCCAGGAGCGGGTACTGCTCAACGATGCGACTTTATCGCAGTGCCAGGCGGGCAGTTTAATTATCGATATGGCATCAATTTCCCCTGACAAAGCCAAACAACACGCCCGGCTAGCTAATAAACATCAACTTCAGTATATAGATGCTCCTGTCTCCGGTGGAACCAGAGGCGCTGAGCAAGCGAATCTTGTAATTATGGCCGGGGCCTGTGAATCCGACCTACTACGTGCCAAAGATATATTTGCAGCGCTCTCTAGTAAAACTGTCCATATAGGCCCGGTGGGCACTGGACAAGTTGCCAAGTGCGCCAACCAGGCAATCGTCGCCGTGACTATTGGTGTTGTCAGTGAAGCCCTTTTATTAGCAGCGCGCGGTGGTGCTGATGTAAAGGCTGTCAGAGAAGCTCTGCTGGGAGGTTTTGCCAACAGTAAAGTGCTAGAGCAACACGGCCAGCGGATGATCGAGCGCAACTTTACCCCCGGAGCCAGGGTCGCTGTGCAGCTAAAAGATTTAAATAATATTTGTGGGTTTTCCAGTACACAGGGATTGCAACTACCGCTGACAGAGTCAGTACAAGCCCAATATCAACAGTTAGTTGCCAGCGGTAGCCAAGATCTTGACCACAGCGCGCTGCTGTTGTTGCTAGAGTCTTTAAACAATACAACCATCACAGCCTAGAACCCGCAATCAGCGAGCCCAGAGGACTACCTATGACTGAATTTAGTGCTAATTTAAGCACGCTCTTCACCGAAGTAGCGCTATTGGAGCGCTTTGGATTAGCCGCGCAGGCAGGCTTTAGTGCCGTCGAAATTCAATTCCCCTACTCGTTAAGCAAAACAGCCATTAAACAGCAGCTGCAAAAGCATCAGTTAAAACTGACCTTAATCAATCTGCCGGCGGGAGACACCGCCGCTGGGGACTTAGGCATTGCCTGCCTTCCCGAGCGCAATATTGAGTTCAGGGAGTCGGTCGCTACTGCCGTGGATTATGCCCGCTACCTGGGAGTCACTAAAATCAATTGCCTGGCTGGGAAAAAACCACAACAGCTATCAGCAAGTGAAGCGCAGGCAACATTTATAGGAAATTTAACCTATGCTGCTTCCTATCTAAAAGATTATAATATTACGTTATTAATTGAGGCTATTAACACAGAGGATGTGCCTAATTTTTTCTTATCAAACTCGGCTCAGGCAATAAAATTGATAAAAGAAATAGACCAGTGCAATTTGAAATTCCAATACGACCTCTACCATATGCAATTAATGGAGGGCAATTTAATCAACACTATCACTAAGTATTTTGCTTATATCGGACATATTCAAATTGCAGATGTACCCAATCGCAGCGAACCTGGGACAGGTGAAATTAACTTCCCAAATATATTCAATGCATTAGCATTATTGGGTTATACTGATGAAATAGGTTTAGAGTACTTCCCTAACGAAAGCACCCAAAGCGGGCTGGTTAAATTGGCGCCGTTGCTGAATTTAAAAGGTGAATAAACATGAGTATGAATGGTGCAGCGGCGCAACTTGAAATAATGCAGAAATCAGGTTCTAAGAACAAATCTGTCAAGTCACGTGCCGTACAAGAAGAAATAGTCTTTAACCAATGGGCAACTTTTAAAGTAAATAACGAGCTATTTGCCATAGATGTCATGCAAGTAAAAGAAGTGCTCAGATACTCTGAAATACCCCCCGTTCCAGGCTCCAGCTCATACATACGCGGTATTATTAACTTGCGTGGTAATGTAGTCACTGTAATAGATCCCCGCCTGTTGTTTTCTTTAGAGCCCAGAGAGATAGACGATGACACTCGTATTATCGTCGTCGAATATAACGAACAAGAAGTCGTCGGCATGGTCGTTGACAGCGTTGACGAAGTAGTTAACATTCCGCAAAATGATATCGAACGCGCCCCAAGTGTCGCCACTGAAGATTCTGAACGCCGCTTTGTGCAGGGCGTTAGCTATTACGAGGGCAACCTGATAATCCTCTTAGATTTGGCGAAGATGCTCGACAGCATTACTCCTATCATCGAAGAAAGCCACTGATCCTACCGGCAGAAACTGCATGAGCAGAGCCCCTCGTCACGACATCTTATTCGAGCCGATGAAAATCGGCCCGGTCACTGCAAAAAATCGCTTTTTTCAAGTTCCTCACTGTACCGGAATGGGCTACTTACGACCGCGCATGCTGGCACAAATGCGCGCAATTAAAGCTGAAGGTGGATGGGGTGTTGTCTGCACAGAATACTGCTCAATCCACCCCTCTTCTGACGACTTGCCGCATCCCAGTGCAGCTCTGTGGGATAACAGTGACATCCGGGCGCACAGCTTAATGACCGACAAGGTCCATGAACACGGTGCACTGGCTGGGGTTGAACTTTGGTATGGAGGCGCGCGCAGCGCCAATCTGAATACCCGCGAAGTGGCGATGGATGTTGCCAGCATGCCGAACCTATCGGGACATCCTTACCATACACGAGCCATGGACAAGACCGATATCCGCGACTTTCGCCGCTGGCATAAAAAAGCAGCCGTGCGGGCAAAACAAGCAGGCTTTGACATTGTCTATGTCTATGCAACCCATGGATACTTACTTTCCAATTTCCTTTCTCCCACTGCAAATACACGCTCTGATGAGTACGGTGGTTCACTGGAAAATCGGGTACGACTGGTGCGCGAGTTAATCCAGGACACCAAAGATGCTGTTGGCGACAGCTGTGCGGTCGCTGTACGTTTTTGTGCCGATGAAACCATTGGCAGAGATGGCCAGCCAATTTTTGGTGAGCGCCGCGAAATGTTTGCCATGTTGGCTGAGTACCCCGACCTATGGGACATCAACATCGCCGATTACTCCTATGAAATGGGAGTGTCTCGTTTTGTCAAAGAAGGTTCGCTCGAACCTTATATGAATTTTGTTAAATCGGTCACCACAAAACCTGTGGTTAGCGTCGGCCGTTTTACATCCCCAGATACAATGGCCAGCCAGATCAGACGCGGTGTAGTCGATTTTATCGGCGCTGCACGCCCCTCAATCGCTGACCCCTTTTTGCCCAACAAGATAAAGGAGGGTCGCGCCGAAGATATTCGCGAGTGTATTGGTTGCAATATTTGCTATTCTGGCGACAGCCTGGGTGTGCCTATACGCTGCACCCAAAACCCGACCATGGGCGAGGAATGGCGCAGGGGCTGGCACCCAGAAAAGATTGCCGTAAAAGGCTCCGACTCCACTGTGCTAATTGTCGGAGCGGGACCAACAGGCCTAGAGGCTGCACGAGCACTGGGCAAACGCGGTTATCAGGTAATGCTCGCCGAGGCTACCCGAGAGCTGGGCGGGCGGGTCAGCCGCGAGGCTTCTCTGCCGGGATTAAGCGAGTGGGCTCGGGTGCGCGATTACCGGGTCGAGCAATTGGCCTCGATGGCCAATGTCGAAATCTATCGCGAAAGCCGCCTCAGCGCAGAAGATGTATTCGACGTTGGGGCCGAGCACGTCGCTATTGCTACCGGCGCGTCCTGGCGCAGCGATTTCTTTAACCAACAGCTGTATCAATCTGCAATTGTCGCTGACAGCGGAGCCACAGTGTATACCCCTGATGACATAATGGCCGGCAAGCTACCCGATGGACCTGTGCTTTTATATGATGCCGATGGCTATTACATGGGTGGCGTGATTGTCGAACGTTTGATCGAAAACGGCAACACTGTCACTATGGTGATGCCATCAGACAGCGTGTCACAATGGGCGGGCCATACCAGTGAACGCTGGCGGGGGCGCACAAAACTGATGCGATTAGGGGTAAAAATCATTGCGGCGCACCATTTAGTTTCCTTTGATGGCGACACTGCCGTGTTAGCTTGCGCTTATACCGAGACGCCGATGAATGTTGCCGTCGCGGCTGTGGTGATGGTGAGTCAACGTCGGGGGAATGACAGTTTGTATCACGAAATTCTGGCCAAGGTTAATGGTCATACCGCCAATTTACCTTTCAGTCTGAAACGCATTGGCGACTGCGAAGCTCCGGCCATCATCGCGGCTGCGGTGTATGCAGGGCACCGCTATGCACAAGAATTAGACAGCGACAAAGACACCGACCAACCGCTGCTGCACGACCGGGTAGATGTGCAGTTTAACAGCCAGTAAATACTCAGTGCTGAGGCGAACATCGACCGAGCAAATTGACAATGTAAGCGACTGCACCAGCAAGCGCTCAGATCCGGGTAAATTAACATAGCGGCAGAGCCCGTTGATTGCAGATCAAAAACTGCAGCGATTACTCACTAGGATCAGCCTGTTATGGTTTGTGATCTCTAGTACTTTGATCCTAGAATACAGCTCAGCTATCTCTTTACTTTTGAAAATACCTGATGCAAATCTTCGGAACTAGCTAAGCCATCTAAATTCAGTTTATCCTCTATATGATCTAAATGGCACATCATCAGCTGCACCGCTTTGTCTACAGAACCTGCTGCAATCACTTTGACTAATTGCAGATGCTCATCATAAGAGCAATGGGAAATACCGCGTTTTTCATATTGGGCGATAATCAGCGACGTCTGTGGTACTAAGCTGCGGTGAAAACTCTTTAGTTGCGAGTTGGCCGCTATTTCAGCTATCTTGAAATGAAACTCGCCGGATAATCGGATACCTGAAGACCTGTCACCACGGGTAAAACAGGCCTTTTCTTGCTCCACTATCTCTATCAGGGACTGCAAGTCAGCTGCAGTGTGATTATGCACAGCAAGCTCAATAATTGCTCGCTCTACCACTCGCCTGGCAAAAAATATTTGCTTGGATTGTGCAATGGAGACACTCGCGACAATGGCGCCTTTGTTTGGCCGCAGCTGCACAACTTGCTGATGAGAGAGTTTTAATAGCGACCTTCTGACGATGGCTCTGCTGACATCGAAAATTTCAGCCAGTGACTCTTCACTCAATCGAGTACCCGGTGCTAATTTTTGCTCTAAAATAGCTTCGTACACGTGTTCATAAACCAAGTCTTTGCTTTTTGCTACCATATCGCCTGCTGTCCACATTTACATTGATGGTTTTGAACTGTCACTGTCATCACAGTCTTCTGCTTCGAATTTATTTATCTAAATTTAAAATGTTCCGAACTTCTCGCTCCAACAATGCATCACTGGCTGTAGCTGAATGAATTTTCCAGCGTATTTGAGCTTCTCTGTCGATAAAAAATGTACTTGGGGTACCTGGGACTCCATACATTCTGGCAACATTATCCCCCTTGACCGCAGTGATAAATGAGATACCAAGCTCTGCCAAGACTTGCTGCGGATCTGCTGTTGGTTGTTCGCCAATGCTTATTGCCAACACCTCCAGACCAGAATTTTTATACTTTCGATACAATCTATCTAGCTTAGGTTGTAACTCTCGACAAAACGGACACCAACTGCCCCAAAAATGCAATATCAGAGCCTTGCCGCGATAATCTTGCAATGAAATTGACTTGCCTGCTTGATCGAACAACTGAAAATTTGCCGCTGGCTCAGCCCTTGCTGAGCCAAGGTAAAATAACAACAGAAACAGCAAGGCATAGTCAGAAACTCTGCTCAGTGATTTCATTTACTTTTCCCATAGAGCTGTTGAGCCGTAATTTTATTCCACCGTGGCTTGTACCAGTCGTTTAACTGGCGCAAGCAACTGAGTTGAAAGCGCAACATCTACTTGTTTGAGCACTGTGTCAGACTGCTTTGACGACACTGGCAAAGCAGACTGACAATGGTTGATCCCTATTTAGCCTTGGACTCTCTCAATGGCAAAGTTTGGTTAAAAACTAGTTTCGCGGCAGAGCTTTGTGCATCTGCTACGAAATAACCAGTGCGCTCGAACTGGTAACCCGATTCAACTTGCGCGTCTTTGAGTGAAGGCTCAGCCCACGCCCGCTCAATCACTCGTAAAGAGTCTGGGTTAATTAACTCCAGAAAGCTCTTTTCTTTGTGTTTATCCGGCGCTGCATCAGTGAATAGTCTGTCGTAAATATGCAGCTCACAAGGTAGCGCGTGATCGGCACTCACCCAGTGAATGACACCCCGCGGTTTAAACTCTGCTGGCGGATTCGCCCCTACAGTATCGGGGACTAAACTGGCAAGAACCTCAACAACCTCTCCGCTTTCATCTTTGACCACAGAATCTGCTTTAATCACATAAGCGCCACGCAATCTGACAAAGTCTCCTATGACTAAACGCTTAAACTTTTTGCGCCCTAAAGTAGTATCTTCAGAAAAATCTTGTTTTTCGATCCATAAATTTCTACTGAAAGGCAACTCTCTATCGCCCATCGGCAGCTTTGGGTGTGCAGCAAGGGCAAGCATCTGCGTTTGCCCTTGTGCAAAGTTACTAATAGTAACTTTTAGTGGGTCTATAACACACATGGCCCGGCGAGCATTTTGCTCCAGATCATCGCGCACGGCTGATTCAAGCATACCCACATCGACTACACCATTAGAGCGGGTCACCCCAACCATCTCGCAAAAACGTCGAATTGCAGCCGCTGTGAATCCGCGACGGCGCATCCCTGAGATCGTCGGCATCCGCGGATCATCCCAGCCAGTGACCTTTTTCTCATCGACCAGCTGCTTAAGCTTACGCTTGCTGGTAACTGTATAGTTAAGCTCAAGTCTGGAGAACTCGTATTGTCTGGGAGTAGCGGGGACAGGGAAATTTTCAATAAACCACTGGTACAGCGGCCGGTGACCCTCAAATTCTAAAGTACAGATCGAGTGAGTAACTCCCTCCAGTGCATCAGACTGACCATGAGCGAAATCATATATAGGGTAAATACACCATTTATCACCCGTCTGGTGATGATCGACATTTAATATGCGGTATAACATCGGATCACGCATATTCATATTTGATGATTTCATGTCAATTTTGGCACGCAGCGAGCAGCTTCCTTCAGTAAACTCGCCGTCTTTCATTTTGCTGAACAGCGCCAAGTTTTCCGCAACGCTGCGATCCCGATACGGGCTGTCTTTACCTGGGGTGGTAAAATCACCGCGATAGGCACGCGCCTGCTCGGCATCTAAATCGCAGACGTAAGCGTTACCTTGCTCAATTAAATGCACCGCCCACAGATATAACTGCTGAAAATAGCTAGAGGTATATTTAACTTCTTCATGCCACTCAAACCCCAGCCAGCTGATGTCTTTCTTGATAGCATCAATGTATTCCTGGCTCTCTTTTTCTGGATTGGTATCGTCAAATCTTAAATTGCAAACGCCATTGTACTTCGCGGCGGTGCCAAAATTTAGGCAGATAGATTTAGCGTGCCCGATATGCAAATAACCATTAGGTTCTGGTGGAAATCGAGTAACTATCTTTGCCGGTGGGTTACTGCTATTTAAATCATCCTCAATAATTTGATGAATGAAATTTGTCGTCTTGGGCGCGTTTCCCGCGGATGAATTATCAATACTCATGGATATTTTAAATATAACCTCAATTTTATCACTGTTAAGGGCCTGCGCTTTAGTTTGCTGTTACCGGCCACCGACAGATTTTGTGTTGTTCGTCTAAATTTACAATGCAGGTATTATAAACATATCGATGATTGAAGGTCAGCTATAAGCACAGTTAATGCGCAGTCAATCAAACTATTTTGCAAGATTAAAACTAAAACCTGCAGAACATAGAAGTATTGTATTTGCCAGGTATAATAGCGGGATCAAAAATCATCATTAATAAGGCAAATCATGATTACATTACATACCAACTTTGGTGACATCAGCTTAGTCCTGAATCATCAAAAAGCACCAATAAGCGCGAAGAACTTCACTGAGCTAGCGCAGCAAGGTTTCTACGACAATCTCATTTTTCATCGAGTTATAGAAGGCTTCATGGTTCAAGGCGGGGCTTTTAGCGCCAGCATGAAGCAAAAGGAAAGCAATGAAAACATAGAGAACGAAGCAGATAATGGCTTGAAAAAAACCCTCGGTAGTATTGCCATGGCCAGAACCATGGACCCGCACTCCGCATCATCTCAGTTCTTTATCAATTTATCCGACAATGCATTTTTAAACCACACCACTAAAACCATGGAGGGATGGGGTTATTGCGTTTTCGGTGAAGTTGTTGCTGGAATGGATGTGGTCAACAAAATTGGCGCCCTTGAAACCGCTATGAGATCGGGTCATCAAGATGTGCCTGTTGAGGATATCTATGTTAAATCTGTCACTGTTGAAGAAACCGATCTGGACCAAGATCTAGAAGATGACACGACTGCAGAATAAACAATCTACTGAGATACACAGTTAATGACGGTACTCTTTGTTGCTGATCTGCATTTGTGCGCACAGCGCCCGGATTTGATCCGGGCGTTTATTGATTTTCTTGAAGATACCGCTCGCGGCTGTGAAGCGCTGTATTTATTGGGTGATATATTTGAAGCTTGGATAGGCGATGACTACATTGACACAGAACTACAGCCTGTTCTGGACGCACTGTCGAAGCTGAGTCAAGACAGTGCGCTATATTTTCAGCAAGGTAATAGAGACTTTTTAGCAGGCACTGGTTTCACCAGTGCAATTGGCGCCCAGCTATTAGACGAGCAAGTGCTGGTTCAACTGCCGAGTCAGCAGGCATTGATCATGCATGGGGATCAACTCTGTACTGACGATATAGAGTATCAAAAGTTTCGTACTATGGTCAGATCTAGTCAGTGGCAACAACAGTTTTTAAGCAAGTCTATTGACGAGCGCCTGCAGATCGCCGAATACTTACGCACTCAAAGCAAACAGCAAGGACAGATCAAATCGGCTCAAATCACTGATGTCAATTTGCAAAGTGTCCAGCAGGCGATGAATAAGGCCGGGGTTACACTGTTGATACATGGGCATACTCACAGGCCTGCGACCCACAAAGTTAAATTAGACTATTCAACAGGTAGTAGAATAGTTTTAGGTGACTGGGACCGCTCACTCTGGTACTTGCGTTGTGACCCGCTGGGATGCAACTTAATAGAGCAAAAAATCAACCCGGATTAAAGGAGCATTATGTTAAAGGGCTTAGCTATATTATTGGTTATCAGCATCTCAGCTTGCACTACAGTCAAACAACAACCGCTGCAAAGCTACCAAAATGAAGATATATCCATAGCACTTGCAGCCAGTTACCAGAGCTGGCTCAAACTTAAGCAGCGCCACGGTGCTAACTATAGCTATGAAAGAGACAGCACAAGCTCTGCCGGTAGTAATAGCACTTTGCTGAGAATTGAAGATGATATCGTAGAATACAGATATTTTTTCCAATGGCAGGAAGGCAGTACTCCCAGCCTCAGTTGGAGCGAAGCATTCGCCGAACTCAACTTACACGATCAGGGAAGCGCAGTAAAAAACCTTGATCAACTTTATCGACAATGTGAGACACAAATATTTAATAAACCTCTAGCCGAGTACGCACTTACTTTTAAAGTCGATCAGTTCAACATCTTAAAACAGTGCAGTTCCCGACAAATAAACTGCAGTGAAAAATGCACACAGGGCATTCGTATCGATGGGCTAATGATGAACTGAATGCAATACTCAGCACTTGGCACCAGCACTGCTTACGATCTGGGCACTGAGCTAAACACTAGCGTGACCGCTGTTAAAGAATAACAGCTGAGCAGCTATTAACTTTTTGCAATCTTAATACTCAGACTCCATTGCAACGATTATCAGCACTATTGCAGTCGCTGTTTGCCAAATCTGTAGCAGCAGTCAATTATCAACACAGATAAAAAAGGCACTAAAGAGTTAACCCTCTAGTGCCTGGTGCTGTTACTGCGAATCCGCGGCAGCGTTAAATTACGCTTATCCCACCCATGAAAGGCTGTAAAGCTTTAGGCACATTAATACTGCCGTCGGCATTTTGATGATTTTCAAGTACCGCCACTAAGGTTCTGCCCACCGCTAGTCCCGAGCCATTCAAAGTATGCAGCAACTCAGGTTTGCCGGTTTCAGTATTTCTCCAGCGGGCTTTCATGCGCCGCGCCTGGAAATCTAAAGTATTAGAAATAGAAGAAATTTCACGGTACTTATCTTGGCCAGGCAACCAGACTTCTATGTCGTAAGTCTTAGCAGCAGCAAAGCCTAGATCTCCACCACACAAGGTAATAACTCTGTATGGAAGCTCTAGCTTTTGCAGAATATTCTCGGCGTGAGAGGTCATATCTTCGAGCGCCTGCCAGGAATCTGCAGGCCTGACCATCTGAATCATCTCAACTTTTTCAAACTGATGCTGGCGTATAAGCCCACGGGTATCTTTCCCGGAGGCACCCGCCTCAGATCTAAAGCAAGGTGTATGGGCGGTATACTTCAACGGCAGCAGAGCTTCATCGACAATTTCATCGCGAACCATATTAGTGACTGGTACTTCCGCTGTTGGGATCAGATAATAATCGCGATCACCAAAGGGGACCTTAAACAAATCTTCTTCAAATTTAGGCAACTGCGAAGTTCCCATCAAAGAATCTCTATTAACCATATAGGGAACATAGATTTCATTGTAGCCGTGCTCAGCGATATGCGTATCGAGCATAAACTGTATTAAGGCTCTGTGCAGACGGGCAATTTTGCCTGTTAACACAACAAAACGCGCTCCGGTCAGCTTAGCAGCGCTTTCAAAGTCCATTCCCTGTTCACGATTGCCCAGCTCTATATGATCTAGCGGATCGAAATCAAACTCAGCGATATTTCCCCAGCGACGCACTTCGACATTGTCTTCCTCATCGCTACCCTGTGGAACATCCGCATGCGGAAGATTAGGGACACCCAATAAGATGTCATCCAGTTGCTGATTAATCTGATTCAGTGAAGCTTTAGCGTCATCCAACTGACCGCCAAGGTCGCTCACTTGCGCCAGTAAAGGGGCTATATCTTCACCTGCTGCTTTGGCCTTACCGATAGATTTGGATCGACTGTTACGCTCACTCTGCAAGTTTTCTGTTTTCACTTGAACGTCACGGCGTTGAGCTTCCAACGCTTGGAACTGATCAACGGGGAATACGTACTTCTTGGTAAGCAATTGCGCTGCTATTGCTTCAGGGTTGGCGCGGACAATTTTTGGATCTAACATGAGGTTTCACAACATCCTTAAGTGGCAATAATTGTAGTTAATATTTGTTGAGGCAGTATAAAGTATCGACAGACAATTGCATGCAGCAATATTTGATTTTGAGCCAATAATTTCTGTTACATTATATGCTCTGCAACTAAAGCTGTAACGCATCTTGGGGAAAATACTTTAATTACTGCCAGGAGTTGCCTAAAACTTTAGCGAAGTGAAAAGCCAATAATCCTAAGCCTATTTGTAAGTTAAAGCCAAGCATTAACTTGAGCCACTCCTGTAACACAAAATGACTGTGGGTCTCGCCGATAAAGGTTGAAAAAGTAGACAGTGAGCCAATAAAGCCGGTTAAGAAAGCAATACGTACAGCACTGCTAAAAGCACTGGTATCAGAGTCATAACCAAGGTACAGCCCCATCAGGAAACAGGCGATAACATTGGCGATTAAGGTGCCCAGATACAAATGCTCAACAACAGCGTTAAATTTAACACTTAGCCACCAGCGCAATAGCGCACCTAGAGATGCACCTAACATGACACCCAGTACAATATTCAACTTAAACAATGCATTGCCTTTGTCTATAAATTAACTGAGGGTAACATAGATTAATCTGCATGCAATAGTGTACGCTGAGTATCAGCGGTCAGCCTTCAAATATCGTCTTCTATTACTGCACTGGTCTTGCTCGGCTAAGAAACGTATTTTTTCTGAAATTTTTATTTCCAGACCGCGATTTACAGGCTGATAATAGCGTCGATCGGCGATCGGCTCTGGCAGATACTTCTCACCTGCTGCGTAGGCATTAGGTTCGTCGTGAGCGTAGCGATATTCATCACCATAGCCAAGCTCTTGCATTAATTTAGTCGGGGCATTGCGCAAATGGTGAGGTACTTCCAGCTCAGGGTCTGCTTTAATATCGGCGCGGCACTGATTGTAAGCGAGGTACAAGCTATTACTTTTAGGGGCACAGGCACAATAAACCGCTGCTTGTGCAATGGCCCTCTCCCCTTCAGCAGGCCCAACCCGCTCAAAGGCATCCCAGGCAGACAGCACAACTTGCATTGCCCTTGGATCGGCGTTACCAATATCTTCAGAGGCTATCGCCACTAATCTGCGGGCGATATACAGTGGGTCCGCGCCCCCCTCTAATATACGACAGCACCAATATAAAGCCCCGTCGGCGCTCGAGCCGCGCACCGATTTGTGAAATGCAGAAATCATGTCATAAAAGATATCGCCTTGTTTATCAAAGCGCTTAACGCTGTGTCGCAATACTTCCTGCAACTGACGCTCGCCAATTATTCGACCGCGCTCGGCCTCGACTGAAAGGTCTGCTGCAATCTCCAGTAAATTTAGCGCTCGCCTTGCATCCCCACCACTGGCCTCGGTTAACTGCTGCAGCGCCTTACCTTCAAATTGCAATTGCATGCCCGCAAGTCCATGCTCACTATCTTCCAGTGCCTGTTTTAACACAGCAGCTATGTCTGTCTCAGTTAAATTCTTTAGCAGGTAGACCCGCGCCCTCGATAGCAGCGCATTATTTAGCTCGAAGGAAGGGTTTTCGGTGGTGGCACCGACAAAGATAAATGTCCCGTCTTCGATAAATGGCAGAAAGGCGTCTTGTTGAGACTTATTAAATCTATGCACTTCATCGACAAACAGGATCACTTTTTTGGCACTGCTAATTGCCACATGTTTAGCTTCATCTATTGCCGCGCGAATTTCTTTTACTCCAGAGAGCACTGCAGAAATACTCATAAAGTGTGCATTGGCAGTTTGCGCCAGAAGCCTTGCCAAAGTAGTTTTTCCGACTCCCGGGGGGCCCCAGAGAATCATAGAGTGTAATGCTCCCTGCTCTATGGCAAGTCGCAGTGGCTTACCCGCTCCCAGCAAGTGGCCTTGGCCTATGTAGGAGGATAAGGTCGCCGGACGCATTTTTGCTGCCAGCGGCTGATAACTAGGTTCTATATCGGAAAATAAATCAGCCATCGTTTAGTTATCTGCACCGTCTATCATGATGTCGGTACCTTTAGGGGCAGTGAATTCGAATATATCAGAGCGCAACTTTGGGTTTAATTTTGTATCCGATAATATAATCGTGGTCTGAGAGCCGTACACATCAACCAACATCAGCTCTCGCATCAGCTCATCGGAGAAAAAGAGTTGAATCTTTTCAAAATTCCCCTCTTGTTTAGGGACTAATTCAAATAATTTTTCACGGCCTTTGTCTACCAGTTGGCTGATAGTGAATTTTTTTGTTAACGCCCCGACATCTCCGTTTAGAATTAACGTCGCACCATTAGCTTCTCCTGGCTGCAACTTCTTGCGAGTCGCCTGTTCTAAATCCGGATCATAAATCCAAATATAATCGCCGTCGCTGACAATTAGCTGAGGAAAAGGGCTGAGGGTAGACCAGCGAAATTTATTCGGCCGCTGAACTTGCATATCACCTTTGGAAACCTCACCTTTGCGGCCAGATTCATCGGTAGTATATTGTTCAAATTGTGCACTATAGCTAGAGAAACCAGCCATTAACTTTTCCAATTGCTGTAGCGGATTCGCCGCCGACAACTGCACTGATGCGATTAACAGGAAACTGCTAATTAACAGGCGAAAGTAACTCATTTTTTTATGCATTTTAAATCTCTTATCAATCCCTAGGAGGAGGCGGGGCCAGGACTTCTCTCTGACCATTTGTACCGGCAGAAGTTATGACCCCTGCCGCTTCCATTGATTCAACTATTCTCGCAGCGCGGTTGTAACCTATCTTAAACTTTCGCTGCACACTGGATATTGAGGCCTTTCTGGTAGAGGTAATAAAGGCGACGGCCTCATCGTAGAGCGCATCTTGCTCATCGTCCTCAAACAAGCTACCAGTAGCACCAACACTACCCTCCTCTGCCACTTGCATATCGATAAATTCTGGTTTGCCCTGACGCTTCCACGCCTCTACTGTCCTGTGCACTTCATCGTCACTGACAAAGGCCCCGTGTACCCGGCTCGGCACACTGGTGCCAGCGGGCAAATACAACATATCGCCATTACCCAGCAAGTTTTCTGCCCCGCCTTGATCCAAAATTGTCCGCGAGTCTATTTTAGACGATACTTGAAAGGCTATCCGCGTCGGCACGTTGGCTTTGATCAAACCGGTGATTACATCTACAGAAGGTCTCTGAGTTGCCAGGATTAGGTGTATTCCCGCGGCACGTGCTTTTTGCGCTATACGGGCAATAAGCTCCTCAACTTTTTTACCAACGATCATCATCATATCGGCAAATTCATCGATAACCACGACGATATAGGGCAGAACTTCTAATGCCGGCGCCGGCGAACCCGGGCTCTCGCCATGTTCAGTTGGATCCCAAAGTGGATGCAACAGCGGGATGCCTTTTTTTATTCCCTCACGGACTTTATCGTTAAAGCCGTCTAAATTTCGCACCCCCATCTTCGACATCAACTTGTAGCGGCGCTCCATTTCAGCGACACACCAGCGCAGGCCTCCCGCAGCTTCTTTCATATCGGTTATCACAGGCGTCAGTAAATGCGGAATTCCCTCGTAAATAGAAAGTTCCAGCATTTTCGGGTCGACCAACATCAGTCGGACATCTTCAGGGCCCGCTTTAAACAACAAACTCAGGATCATCGCATTGACGCCAACGGACTTACCGGAACCTGTAGTACCGGCAACCAGCAAATGCGGCATTTTGGCGAGATTGGCAACCACTGGATTGCCGGCAATATCATTACCTAGCGCCAGAGTTAAACTTGATGCAGCCTCTTGATAGACCGGGGCTGTTAGTACTTCAGACAAGCGCACCATCTTGCGGTTGATATTAGGGATCTCAATCCCCATCACCGATTTACCGGGGATCACCTCCACGACACGAACACTCATCACTGCCAGCGAGCGCGCCAGGTCTTTGGCTAAATTAACTATTTTACTGGATTTAACCCCGGCTGCCGGCTGGATTTCAAAGCGGGTAATAACAGGACCCGGATTGACCTCAACAACTTCGACTATCACTCCAAAGTCCTTTAATTTAACTTCCAGTAGTCGTGACATATCCTCCAGTTGCTGCGCTGTATAGCCAATTTCAGTTTGTAACTCTGCGGGATCCAGCAAGTTAACTGAAGGCACTGTGGCTTTTGGTATAATTTTACCTGGCTGTGGCTGATTGGTGAAAGCTGGCTCTTCATCTAAGGTAGACTGGTGGGTTTCCGATAAAGGCACAATTTTAAGCCGGCGCTTATTTAAGTCGCTCTGTTGCTCTTTGTCAGCAGAGAGCTCAATGCCTGATTGCTGCTCATCTGCACGTTTTGTCGATAGACTTGTCGTACCACCTGTGTCCGACTGAGCAGCATCCGTATCAGAGTGCTTTTTGAATGAGGTTGTTGCAGATGTTACAGGGGCATGGGATGCGCTTAGCGCGGGTAGAGGTTGCGCTAAATGAGCCGCTATTTCGATATCTTCTGCACGCTGCTCTAATGGCGGCGCAATAGTCTGCCTATGATCAACGTCCGCCGCTTTTGCAGAGGGGACTGACTGTTGGACATCTGCTGAAAATTTATCCTTCAACCGTGTCACTATATTAGGCTTAATGGCAGTTGCCGCAACTTTGCTATTGATGCTGTGTTCAACAGCTTGTTGTTCATCTGTAACTGCTGGCTCAGCTGTGCGCTCAGTCGACTGGGAGGCTAATAGAGATGACTTTCTCACGCCGCTGTCTGTCGTGTCTGAAACTGTTTCGCCCTGATCAGTTTGGCTTTGTGCTTCACTGTCACTGTCCGGCTGAGCTCTGAAAAAGATATTGCCAATAAAACTGACGCTGGATAAAATCGCTCCGCCAAGTGCCTGGGTCAACTCTCGCCATGACTGCTCCATGAACAGCGTCAGACCAATCATTGCACTGAACCACAACACCACCGAGCTACCATGAATACTAAACCAAGACACCATCCACTCAGCAAAAGCCTGGCCAATAATGCCGCCTGCGGTAAATGGGTAGTCAAGAGAGACATTGGTTAAGTGTAGCGAAAATAACGCGCAGGCAGTAAATATAAATACTAGCGCTCCCACTACTCGTAACATAACAAAAGGCAGACTATCTAGCAGTGAGACAGTTTTTCGTCGGTATAATCTGATACATGGATAGATCAGCATCACAGGTATCAACCAAGCAAAAAAGCCGATAAAAGACAAAGCAATATCAGCCCAGAGAGCACCAACAGTGCCTGTCCAGTTGCTTATTTGCGGTTGATAGCCCACATGTGACCAGCCAGGGTCTTTTCCATCATAGCCAATAAGCGCCATCAGCCAGAAAACACAACCGCCAGCTAAAATAAACAGCGTACTGTCTTTAATAATACGCGCGATTAGCTCAGTGAATTCCATCGGTGGACGAGGCTTATTGCCCAGTATCTGTTTTTGTTGTTGTTCGCTCATAACCACTTAATATAAAGATAATATAATCGTAAAAATAACACATTACTCAGACAAATTCTGCCACTTAAGACACGCGAAATGTATTTGCGAAAACTTGCTAGCCACGCAGCTCGATGAACAACTGCGACGAGCCTGAGTTAACTATTTGTTTGATAGATTAGAAGATGGCTCGAGTAAGCTGTTTACTTTCTCAAGCAATAGACTGGTGAGTATTCGAACAAGTCCGATATTGCTCTGGCTTACAGAGCATCCCAAGGCCTAAACACTGACCACTGACATCTAAGATGTCTGTCGAAAGCGCACCCCCCAAGAGGGGCAACAACAAGATCAATGGGCTGGCCTGCTGAATTATGCTGCCACTAATGTATCGACAGTTATCTTACCTTCATCATCCACAGACACTTCTACTTCACCACCATTTTCAGCGAGATCACCGAACAGTATCATCTCCGCCAATGGCTTTTTCAAAGCATCTTGAATCAGTCTTTTCATCGGCCTGGCACCCATGTTCTCATCGTAGCCTTTTTCAGCAAACCATGCCCTGGCGGCATCATCGACGTGCAACACAACGTTTTTGTCATCCAACTGTGCCTGCAGTTCGGTTAAGAACTTATCGACCACGCCAGCAATAACTTCGGTACTCAAGGACTTAAACTGGATGGTGGCATCGAGGCGGTTTCTGAACTCAGGGGTAAATAAGCGTTTAATCGCCTCTAAACCATCGCTACTGTGGTCCTGATGAGTAAAGCCCATTGAGCGGCGGGGAATATCTTCGGCACCGGCGTTTGTGGTCATCACCAAGATTACATTACGAAAATCTGCCTTGCGGCCATTATTATCCGTCAGAGTTCCGTTATCCATGACTTGCAATAAAATATTGAACACTTCTGGGTGCGCTTTTTCTATCTCATCTAAGAGTAGTACGCAGTGTGGGGTCTTATTGACCGCTTCAGTTAACAGCCCCCCTTGATCATATCCTACATATCCTGGAGGGGCGCCGATCAAACGCGAAACAGTATGCCTCTCCATATATTCTGACATATCAAAACGCACCAATTCTATGCCCAAAATTCTCGCTAACTGGTTGGTTACTTCCGTTTTACCTACACCGGTAGGACCTGCAAATAAGAAGTTAGCTACCGGCTTTTTCGGATCGTTTAAACCAGCACGTGACAACCGAATAGCTGAACTTAACGATGCTATCGCCTGGTCTTGACCTAAAACCACCATTTTCAAATTAGCGTCAAGTTTCTGCAGCTGGTCTTTGTCTGAAACAGACACAGTCTTAGTAGGGATTCGGGCGATTTTGGCAACGATGGCTTCACCCTCGACTACATCTATCACTTCGACCCGCTTATCAGCCGTTAACAGCCTCTGATAAGCACCCGCTTCGTCTATGACATCTATCGCCTTGTCAGGCATATGTTTGTCATTAATATACCTTTCAGACATTTCCGCGGCGGCGCGCAGAGCTGCATCGGTAAATTTAATATCGTGATGCTCTTCGAACTTTTTCCTTAGGCCACGTAAAATTGCGTAAGTATCTTCTACATTAGGCTCGGCAACATCAACCTTTTGAAAGCGCCTCGCAAGAGCTCTGTCTTTCTCGAAAATGCCACGAAATTCTTGGAAGGTAGTAGAGCCGACACAACTCAAGTCGCCAGAACTGAGCATAGGTTTCAACAAATTAGAAGCGTCCAGCGATCCACCTGAAGCGGACCCCGCGCCGATGATGGTATGAATTTCATCAATAAATAAAATCGCATTTTTCTGCGCTTTTATTTCGGTGAGCAAAGCTTTGAGACGTTTTTCAAAATCACCGCGATACTTAGTGCCCGCCAACAGCGCACCTAAATCTAAAGAATACAAAGTATGTTGCTTAATAATATCCGGAACCTTGTCCTCCACTATCAATTTAGCCAACCCTTCGGCTATAGCGGTCTTTCCCACCCCAGCTTCACCCACTAATAGCGGGTTGTTTTTACGTCTGCGTGAAAGAATTTGTATTACACGCTCAACCTCACTGGCTCTGCCAATTAACGGATCAATGCGACCCTCCAGAGCTTCGCGGTTTAAATTGACCGTGTATTTGCTCAGTGCAGAGGCCTCTGATTTTGCTCCGTCTTCAGTTTCTGCGCCACTTTCCAGCTCATCACTTTTCTCAGAATCTGCTATTCCATGAGAGATAAAGTTGACAACATCAATGCGCTCAATACCAAATTGATGCATTAGATAAACGGCCTGACTCTCCTGTTCGGAGAAAATAGCGACCACAACATTGGCACCACTAACTTGGCTCTTACCCGATGATTGCACGTGAAAAACAGCTCTTTGCAGTACCCGCTGAAAACCTAGTGTCGGCACAGTTTCTACACCTGTGACTTTATCTGAAAGCAGAGGTGTCGTTTCACTGATAAACTCTTCAAGAGACTCACGCAATTTACCCATATTAGCGCCACAGGCGACCAATACCTTGTTCGCATCTGCATTGTCTAACAGACCTAAAAGTAAATGCTCTACCGTCATAAACTCATGACGTAAATCTCTGGCATCACGAAATGCTTTACTCAATGTTTCTTCTAATTCATGATTTAGCATAATTAACTTCCCTTAGGCAACTTCGACTTCACACAGTAGTGGGTGTTTATTATCCCTGGCAAACTGATTCACTTGAGCAGCTTTTGTATCGGCGACATCTTTACTAAAAGTACCGCAGATTCCTTTACCTTCAGTATGAACAGCTAACATAACCTGGGTAGATTTTTCTTGGTTCATCGAGAAAAACATCATTAACACATCAATGACAAACTCCATCGGAGTGTAGTCATCATTTAATAAGACCACTCGATATAACGCAGGTTTTTTTAGCTTGGGCTTCGCCTCTTGTATTACAACATCGTGATCGTGGGAATGATCATCTTGTGTATTTTGGCACTTCACGTTCACACTCAAATTAGACATTAGTAATCTCTATCTATAATCTATAAACTTTGTATCACTGACATCATACATCAGTGAGCCTTATTTGTATTTGTAATTGGCGCTTAATAGATCTCAGTTTTCAAAATAATCAATAGACAGTTCGCTTCTTTTATTTTATTTTTAAGACATCAGATCAACCAGTAACACCTAGATATATTTAACTATAAATACATTATAGGTCGAAAATTAATTCGCAATGGAATATGTGGAGATATTTATGCAGTCAGGGAAAGTCAAATGGTTTAACAACGCTAAAGGATACGGATTCATCCTGGCGGATAACAATCAATCTGAAGATTTATTTGCTCATTACTCGGCAATCAATATCGATGGCTACAAGAGTTTGAAAGCGGGGCAACCGGTTAGCTTTGAGACCGAACCCGGCCCTAAGGGAACCCATGCAATTAATATCACGCCCGCATAAAGTTACCCAACAGCCCTGCTTTCCCAGGGCTTTTGCTCGACAAACATAGCTGTAAGCATTATCACAATGCTCGGTTAATCGCCTCGATACGTCGATTATTTGACGGATGCGAGCTCAAGAAACCACTACTTGATCCCTGAGTAGCGCGTAGAGTTGTAATAGACTCGCGCATCGCAACGGGGCTCATTCCACGCCAGCGCAAAAATTTCAGTGCGTATTGATCAGCTTGCAGCTCATCTTTTTGTGAGTACTGCGCACTGATAGCCCTGTGTGCCAACACTCCGAACTGCGAGGAGCTAATCTGTGACAGACTACCCTCTGTCAAATTAGCGGCCTGAAAGGCGGCACTGGTTAACATTTCTTGTTTCAATTGATTGTAAGAGTGCTTAAGTTTTACATGCCCAATCTCATGGCCAATAACTGCTAGGACTTGCTCATCCGGCATCAAATCAAGCAGACCCGAATAGACTCTCACTGTGCCGTCAGCCATGGCAAATGCGTTTACATTTTTATCGATATACACTTTGTAATTTAATTTAAGGCCATCGACACTCTCGAGCCCTCTGGTCAACCTCGCCAACCTTTTTGCATAGCGACTTGTCACTGGGGCAACGGTGCTTTTTTTATCCATTTGCGCAGCGCTCAAGAAAGCTGCATTTTTGACCTGACTCTCTTGCAGAGTTGCCGCTTGGATTAAGCTCAAGCCCGCTACCAGGGCCTGACCATAATTCTCTTCTTTGATACAACCCGATAAAGACAGGCTCAGGCAGATAATTCCGCAATAGATTATTTTCAAAGTATCTCTCTCTGGTAAATGCTTTTAAGCCAATTCATTCTCAAATTCGGTAATATCAAAAAACACTTGCTGAGTGCCTGTTGAGACAATGCCATGATCATCCATTTTTCTTTTTTCAATGGTCAGAACGTCAATTTTACGTCCATTGTGAGAGTGAGCTTCTTGATCTATAACTTCCCAGCACATGTTTTTGTGGCAACCTAAACTCCATAATATTGCCCGCTGTACCGACATATAGGACTCGACACTATTGTTATGGATTAAAATCGCCTCGTCGTAACAGTGGCCGTT
>ASZI01000010.1 GCA_000416315.1 Osedax symbiont Rs2
ACTTGATACTCAAAACCAGGAGAATAGCTAAGCGATTTATGTACCTTAACTACTGCTCACTAAGATTTTTAAACCAGCTTAAATTCGCAGCAAAAAAAGCATGCCCGGTGATGGCACTGGTCACTGTTAAAATTTTGTCACACTCCCCAGCTTCACCCTGATGACACATGCTCTGTAACATCAAATTAAAGTTGTCGGGGTTGGCGCAGTAACTGGCAAAAAGTAATCCGCTGTGCTGCAGATCACCAAAGGGTAAGCTGTGGCGCAATATCTCTAAGGATTTACCCGCTGTATCTTTAATAGCTGAACGTTTAGTGTGCGCACAAGCTAGCTTGTCTGCTGCGGGGTATTCGACATTGTCGATTTTGCTGCGACCGTAGCTGTCTTCCTGGTTGCGTTCACTAAGCTGTTGCCATGTACTTAAGTCGTGATGGTACTTTTGCAGGTGGATATAACTGGCGCCATTGTGCAGCTCATCATCAGCCACCAGCGCCACCTGTTTACGTGCTTCTCCCTGGGGGTTTTCTGTGCCATCGACAAAACCGGTGAAATCCCGGGAATCCAGATATCTGAAACCATGCACCATTTCATCTAACACTGCGAAAGGTTTAAGTTGTTCGAACAACTGCAGTGCAAAGTGGTAGTTGAGGTCGTGTCGGCAGGAGCGGATATGCAGTAACATATCGGAATCGGTTGCCGGCATATTAGTCACTTGGTTGCGAATGGCCTTAAATTTCTGCAATTTGGCCGGTTTATCTGCCAGCGCCAAAAAGTCCCAGTAGCCACTGCTAATCGCAAAAGTTAACTGCAATTGTGCCTGAGGATAGTCTGCTTGCAACTGCGCCAGCTGCTCTGGCAGCGATTGAATAACACTGAGCAACAAGGTGCGGTTGCTAGCACTTAAACTAGCCACCGAATTCAAGGTGACAAAAAGGGCATTGCTACTGGCATCGGCAACGGTGCCACATTGAAAGTTGTCACTCATATGTTTACCTCCTATGCATGCAGATATTAGTAAAGCTATTTACAGTCTTACTGTCGCCTTAGTTGCGAGTCGCTACCGACCTTGCAGGATCTCTGATCCACTCGCTCCAGGAGCCGGCATAGAGCTTACTGGGTTTGAATCCGGCGTGCTTCATTGCCAGAATATTGTGACAAGCTGTCACCCCTGATCCGCACATATGTACTGTAGTATCCCCAGCCAGTGTCTGCCAGCTGTGTTGCAAATCAACACTACTTTTAAATTGGCCAGTGCTGCTCAGGTTCTCTGAAAAAGGTCTATTGATAGCACCCTCGACATGCCCGGCAACAGGGTCTATCGGCTCTTGCTCGCCGTTAAATCTAGCCTTTGCCCTGGCATCCACCAGCTGATAAGTGCCACTGCAGATTTGAGCGGTACTAATTGACTCAAAGTCTGAGCTGCGCCTGACAAAGTGTGCGGGGGCTATTGCAGGAACACTGCTGGTTAAAGGTAATTGGGCTTCGCGCCAGGCATTGATGCCGCCATCTAAAACGGCAGCGTTACTGTGCCCTAACCACTGCAATAACCACCAAGCTCTGGCTGCCATTGCTCCTGCGCAATCATCGTAAACAACTACCTGACATTGCTCAGCGATCCCCAGTTCAGAAAACAAACTTGTAATGGCGGCTATTTCCGGCAGCGGGTGCCTGCCGCTATCACTGCCTATAACACCGGCAAGCTGATCATTTAAATGCACGTATTGGGCGTCGCCTATATGGCCCTTGCTATATTCTGCCTGACCTTTTGCGGCATCGGCTAAATCAAATCGGCAATCCAGAATTATCCAGTTGTCAGTGCAGTAATCTTGTTGCAACTGTTGCGCTGTTATTAGTGTGTTATACATTATTCTTCTCTTCCGCTATCCAAGAGCTAGTAACAAAACTTGGGGGGTTAGAAACTTAAGTCAATACCACAACGTCCCAGCTGCTTCAGTAAAGCAGCACTGGGCTTTTTAAGACGAGCTTAGCAGCTTAGCTCAAGTACTCTGCCAACTCTTGAGTTAATACTTGCAGTTCGTTGTCCGCTTTGGTTTTGGCTTTTTTAGTCAGTGTTTGCAAAGCTTCTGTTTTAGCAGCTATCAGCTGCTGTGCAGCTTGTGGCACGTCATCGCTGTTTAGCACTTGCGCTAAAGTGCCTTTTAGTTGCATTAAAATACCGCGACGCATGCCCTGCTCTGCTCTGGCAATGTCTTCAGCACTCTTTTGTACCTTGGCTTTTTTCACTTGCTCAGTGGGTACAAAAGGCAACGGCCTGATACCTACTGCAACTCGTACTTGCTCTAGTAATGGCGCGGCTTTAGCCCGGGCTTTATCGGCCCCTTTTAGCAATATCGATTCGACAAAAGGCAAATCATTCATTAAGCGGTTGTACTCTTCTCGCGGTTGCGACAACTTAGCATCTAAAAATTCAAACAACTCTTTCTTGGCATCACCCCAACCTATCCCCTCAACAAAGCGCTGGCGCATATACGCAGCTTCATTGTCATTGGCAAAACAGTTGTACAATTGGAAAATTGTGCTGTTATCTGCATCTTTAGGCTCACCGGGCAACTTAGAGTCTGTATCTATTTGCTTGATTAGCTTATACAGTTTATCCGGGGCACAAAACAGTGGCAAAGTGTTATCGTAACTCTTAGACATCTTGCGGCCATCGAGTCCCGGTATCAATTGCGTATCTTCATCTACCTGGGCATCTGGTAAGGTAAACAGTTCTTTATAAGTGTTGTTAAAGCGACCGGCAATATCACGGGTCATTTCAATGTGCTGAATCTGATCTTTACCTACCGGCACGATATCGGCACCGAACATTAAGATGTCTGCTGCCATCAACATCGGGTAGCTAAACAAGCCCATAGTCACACCGTCATCAAGCTCACTTTTCCCCAGATCACGATTGGCATCTACAGAGGCCTTGTAGGCATGTGAGCGATTCATCAGCCCTTTGGAAGTCATGCAGGTAAGAATCCAGGTTAACTCGGGTATTTCAGGGATATCACTTTGACGATAGAAAGTAGCCCTCTCGGTATCTAACCCCATGGCCAGCCATGTAGCAGCTATTTCACGGGAGGACTGCGCTACTCGCTCAGGGTCGTGACATTTTTTTAGGGCGGGGGAATCGGCTAAAAAGAAGTAACTATCAAACTCTGATTTTTCACTGGCCGCAATCGCCGGCTTTATAGCACCAAGATAATTACCGATGTGCGGCGTTCCTGAAGTCGTAATACCTGTTAAAACTGTTTTCTTCGACATATAAATTCCTTAGCGATCCCTTTAAATCAGGGACAAATTCTATCAACTGCCGATATCATACACTAGAAATAAACCACGATGGCGCGGTTGTTTTGAATAAACTTTAATTGCCTCTTTTATGCTGAGCACAGTAGTGGTACAAAGGGCTCTGTAATTTTTTAGAAGGTAGTTTTTTTAATGCAAATTGTTATTTCTCCGGCGAAAACTTTGGACTTCGAGAGTCCCTCTATCACAGATATCCATAGCCATGCGCAGTTTCTCGACAGATCACAATTATTAATAAACAACTTGTCTAAACGCTCAGTGCAAGACATCGCCAGCTTAATGAGTCTCAGTGACAAGCTAGCCGCTTTAAACGTGGCTCGATTTGGCTGCTGGAGTTTACCTTTCACCACCGATAACGCCAAGCAGGCTGTGTTAGCTTTTAAAGGTGATGTCTATACTGGATTAGATGCCGAAACCTTATCGGATGAACAACTGGCCTTTGCCCAAAAGCACTTGCGAATTCTTTCCGGTCTCTACGGTTTATTACAACCACTGGACTTAATTCAGCCCTACCGGCTGGAGATGGGTACTAAACTAAAGTACAGAAACTCTGAAAATTTATATCAGTTCTGGGGCGAGCGCTTAACTAACGCGTTGAACTTGCACAGCCAACAGATGAGCGATCAACTGCTTGAGCAAAATCCTGACGACAGTGATTTTCCCGAGGCAACTTTAATAAATTTAGCCTCCAACGAGTACTTTAAAGCAGTACAAGTAAAGAAACTGAAGGCGCGCCTGATCACCCCTATTTTTAAAGATCAAAAGAATGGTAACTATAAAATCATCAGTTTTTTTGCCAAGAGAGCCCGCGGCATGATGGTCCGCTACATTATTGATAATCAAATTATTGATGCGCAGCAGTTGAAAAAATTTGACTACGCTGGCTACTACTACAGCCCGGAGCTTTCCAATGCAAACGACTGGGTCTTTTTAAGGGAAGAACAGCAATCTTGATCTGAATTTGTAGCCAGTAACAGCGCTATGACGTTAGTTGACATAGCGCTGTTATATTACATTTTAAACGGGATATAAATGGCGATATCCGGGATAAAATAGATCGCCACAACAGCGCCAAACATGATAAATATGAAAGGATAAACTCCCGCTATTACCTCGGTAATCTGTGCCTTTCCCACCGCCTGAATGACAAATAGATTCAGACCTACCGGTGGCGTGATCAACGCGCACTCTATCATGATGACAAAAATAATCCCGAACCATATCGGGTCAATTCCCAGCACCGCCATGGACGGTAACAGTACAGGCACCATGATCAACAGCATAGAGATTGATTCTAAAAAGAATCCCAATACCAGCAACAGTAGACAGATCACCAAAATAAACAGCCCCACCTGATCAATATTGGCAGTGATTAAGCTGGTAATATCCTGAGGAATTCGATACAGCGTGATTGCCTTAGAAAATATTTTCGCCCCGGCAATAATCATGAAGATAACCACTGTGGTTTGCAGTGACTCTTTTATCGCTTTGTGCAAGTTGTGTAAACTCAGTGATCGGCGTAAAAATACTATTATCAAAGCGCTAATCAAACCTATAGCTGCGCTTTCAGTTGGAGTAAACACTCCACCGTAGATTCCACCTAATACCACCGCCGCCAGGATAAACACCGGGCTTGCGCGTAAGCTGGCAGCTAACCTGTGCTGCATGTTGGCTTTTTCAGGGCGCTGTTGTGCTTTGCGGCGCAGTGCAAAGAAAACACAGTAGCCGGTAAACAGCAATACCAAAAGGACCCCTGGCCCTATCCCCGCCATAAACAAGTCAACAATAGACTCTTCTGTGATCACCCCGTAGACAATCATCGGAATTGACGGGGGAATCAATATTCCCAAAGTGCCGCCCGCAGCCAGTAGGCCGTAGACAAAATGCTTGGGATAACCTCGATTGATCATTTCCGGAATAGCGACAGTGCCAATGGTCGCGGCAGTGGCTACAGATGACCCTGAAATAGCGGCGAAAAAAGCGCATGATAAAATTGTCGCTATACCCAGCCCTCCCGGTAAGTGCCCCACCCAGCTTTGTACCGCATTAAATAGATCACTGCCGACGCCACCTTTTAGCAACACGTTTGACATCAGTAAGAACAGCGGCACCGATAGCAAAATAAAACTATCAATGCTACTAAGCAATGCCTGTGCGCCGATCAGTGGCGAGAAGTCCGCCAATATCAACATACTTAAACCCATACCACCCAGAGTAAAGGCAATAGGCACACCGATTAACATCAGCGCTAACATGCACAAGAGTACTAACAAAATAGTCATATATCGTGCTCCGTGCTAAAGCTGATATTGTCCTGCTGACAAACTACAATAAACTCCACCAGGCACTGCAGTAACAACAATACAAAACCTATGACTATAGAAAGTTCAAAAACCCAGGAGGGTAAACCCAACATACTGGAGGTGTGACGATTTAAAAGCAGCGAATCAATGGTGATAACACTGGCGTAGTAGATGGTAATTACCGAGAAAACTGCGATTATACTAATCGACAACAGCTCGGCCAATTTAGCGTACAGCCCCGACAAACGCTCTAATAATATAGTGATGCGGATCATTTTTCGCTGCTTTAAAATCCAGGCCATCGACAAGTAACAACCCCATAACTGCAGCACCCTGGAAACTTCTTCGACCCAGATAGTCGGCATATTAAACAAATATCTGGCCCCGACTTCATAGGCGATGATCAAGCCAATACCAAAAAACAAATAAGCGGCCAGCAGCGCACTTAGCCGACTAATTTGCTCTATCCAATTTCTCATTGCTACTCCATATCACTACGACTTAACAGCGCCATAGTCATCGTTCTTATTGTTATAAAAAAGCTGCATTGCTGCAGCTTTAATCAGTCATCAATGAAAAATCACAGCTTTTTTGCCGCCTCAATTAGCTGTTTACCTAGTGCCCCTGAACTTTCTACATAACCGTCTACCACTGAGCTTGTGGCTTTTTTCCAGGCGGCAATCTGCTGCTCGTTCAGCTCGAAAACGTTCATGTTTTTCTTAGATTCAGCCAGTGCATCCGCTTCTATCTGCACCATTTTTTTACGTAAATCTATCTCCACCTTGCGACTGGCGCCGGCAATGATATCCCGTTGCTTGTCATCTAATTTGTTCCAGACTTTATCGTTGATGATCACCACAAACTCGATATCGGCATGTTTAGTGACTGTCAGATTATCCATCACTTGATACAGCTTGCGCGGCATAACAGCGGCAACTCCTGTCATCCCGGCATCTACTGTGCCACGTTGATAGGCTAAGAACTGCTCTGATCCGGACATAACAACAGGGGCTCCGCCAACTGCTTTGGTAAAGTCACCCAGTGTTTTGCCAAAGACTCGCACTTTTTTACCTTGCATGTCTTCAGGGTTTACTATTGGATCGCCTTTAAAAAAAAGCGCGACTCCACCATAGGCCTGCCACCACAATACCCGCGCCCCAGTTTTGAGAATGGCATTATCCAGCGGCTGGCGAATGCTACTGCCTGGCGCGGTCGCCTTCTGAACCAGTTGCTCCGAGGGAAACATAAAAGGTACATAGAAAAGGTCCACTGCGGGCACGGTGCCAACAAAGCGTGCCAGTGAGGCAACCCCCATTTCAATGGCGCCAGATGCCACTGCACTAGGTACTTCTTTATCCTTATACAATTGCGCTGAAGGATATATTTCTATTTTCAAATCTCCTTTACTTGCAGCTTCTACCTGCTCTTTAAACTGCAACAAATTCTGCCCTAAATGATGTTTCAGCGGAAGTTGCAGCGAAATTCGTAGCGTCGTTTCCGCCAGTGTCGGCATAGATACCGCTGCACTGAGTAATAGTGTTGCCAGACCTGTTTTAAAATGTTTCATCTCTATCCCTCTGTTGTTATTTTGAGTTATTTTCAGTTATTTTTGTCTTATAAATATCTAATTTCTATTCAGTAATCTAATCGCGCCACCGAGCTGCGCCCCTTCAATTTTCTCCGCTAGCTGGATAGCAAGGCGTAATTTTTCTGAGTCTATGCCCGTGCTGATGCCGGCGCTTTCGAAAAAATACACCACATCCTCAGTGGCTACATTGCCGCTGGCGCCCGGGGCAAAAGGACACCCGCCAAACCCCGCCACTGCTGTATCAAAAAAGCGCACCCCTGACCGGTAGGCTGCAGCGACATTGGCAATAGCCATACCGTAGGTATCATGGCAGTGGAAGATGACTTGATGGCTGTTATCTAACTGCTCAAAAGCTTTACTAAACAATTGCTCAACTTTGAAGGGATGGGCCCGACCGGTAGTGTCACACAAGGCTATTTGCACATTCACACAGATGTCGGTCACTTGCGCCAACACGTCTAAACAGCGCTGTGGATCAACAGCTCCGGCAAAAGGACAATCGAAACTGGTCGCTAAACTGACCCGCAGCTGCATCTGTGGATTTTTCTCAATCACTTGCTGCACCGCGCGCAACTCCTGCAGTGACTGATCGACACTCTTGCGTACATTCTTTAAGTTATGTGCTTCGCTGACCGAGAATACAAAATTTACTCTCTGGCACTGCTGCTGGGCAGCTAACACTGCACCGCGCTGATTGGGCACTAATACTATAGATTCAAAACTATCGCAGTTGTCATCGCCTCTCCTAAGCTCGACCAGTAGCTGATTTATATCTGCCATCTGCGGTATCGCCTTGGGGTGCACAAAAGCGCCGACTTCAATGTGCTTGAGACCGGCCTGACTCAGCGCTCTGATAATGGCGACTTTGTCTGCGACCGGTATGATAGGTACAACGGATTGGAAACCATCTCTTGGGGAGACTTCTATCAAGGTAACGGCAGCGCTCATATCACCCCCTGTTGCTCAAGCTCTATTAAGGTCGCTGCATCCATCCCCAGCAGCTCAGTATAGATTTGACTGTTATGCGCAGCCACTGCCGGCCCCGGCCAACTGACACTGCCATCATCCTGATCAAATTTAGGCACTACACCTGGATGAGTCACTTCGCCAAAGCGCGGATCTGCAACTTGCATCACCATATCCCTGGCCAGATAGTGCGGATCTTTGGCACAGTCTTCGATGTTCAGCAGCCGACCGGCAGGGATATCATTATCCAGCAAAAGTTGTTCAGCGACTGCCGATTGCTGAGTTAAGGTCCAGTTCTCGATCAGGTTGTCCAACATATCTGCATTAGCTACGCGCTTGGGATTGCTGTCGTACGAATCGCTCTCGCCGAGCTCTGGCTTGCCGATGATTTGACACAAGCGCTTAAAGATTTTGTCGCCATTGGCACCTATTGCCAACCACTGACCATCGGCGCATTTATAGGTATTTGAAGGTGCTGCGGTGGGAATAGCCGATCCACTGGGCTGTCTGATAGCAGAAAATTCGCCATACTCGGGAAGCGCACCCTCCATCAAGCTAAAGACCGATTCGTAAAGTGCCACATCGACTTCACGACCGACACCTGTGCCTGCTACATCGCGCTGATAAACGGCACTGAGCGCACCTATTACCCCGAACATACCCGCTAAGCTATCACCCAGGCTGACCCCGGTGCGCACTGGGGGCAAATCAGTCACTTCTTTAGGGTAGCCGGTCAAGTGGCGGATACCGCCAAAGGCCTCGCCGATGGAGCCAAAGGAAACCCGGTCTTTATAGGGGCCGCTCTGGCCGTAGCCGGAAATATGCACTAAAATTATTCTACTATTAATCTGTTGCATATCGGCGTAACTCAGTCCCCAGTTAGCCAACTGCCCCGGCCGGAAATTCTCTACCACGATATCCACTTGCTCAATCAGCGCTTTAGCGATGGCAATCCCACGCTCTGTCTTCAAGTTCAAGGTAATACATTGCTTGCCGCGCCCATGCACAGACCACCATAAAGTATTACCCTCTTTCATCATTCCCCAGCTTCTTATTGGATCACCACTGTTGGGCGCTTCTACCTTGATCACGCTGGCGCCCAAATCTGCCATCAACCGAGTGCAGTGCGGCGCTGCAATAAAGTGCCCCAACTCCAACACCGTTAATCCCTGTAGTGGTTTTGCCAATTGATTGAATGCCTTTGCGCTGTCTGTCATTGTCATTCCCGTATAGGTTTTGTGACACTATAGATTGATTACTCAGACTAGTAGCAGCTACCGCGCCAACAAATATAACTAATTGTATTTTATCAATTAAATATTAAATCATTGTTTACTTAGTACAAAAAATGTCCTATAAATAAAACACTTGATTGAAACACTGTCGCAAAAACAAGCAAATACTCCTAAAAAACAATGTACCAGGGCGCTATTGCATGACGATTAAACTGGCTTTCATCTCACAAACTAGACTCAGTAAACTGCTCAACACAGTGCGCAGCCAAGAACACTGGTCGGTTGAATTTGAGTTGCATGAATTTATCGCAGAGCAAAATAAATCCAAGCTATTAGCCTTAGATGCAAGAAGAGACATAGAGGTAATCATCGCAGGCGGCGGCAACGCTCTGATGATTGAGGAGATGCAGTTAGCGACCCCACTGGTAAAAATTCAGATATCCGGGTTTGATGTGATGCAGGCTCTGTGGCGAGCGCAGCAACTGGCAACGACGGCAGTTTTCATAAACTACAACCAGACCATCGAGCAACTGCAGCGCTACTCAAGTCTGTTCAATATCCAAGTGGAACAATATATATACCACAGTGTGGCTGAAGTAGTAGATCTGGTACATCGCGTTGTACAACGCCCCAACTGTATTATTATAGGCGCCAGTCATGTCTGCGACATCGCCGAATCTATGCACGCTAAAAGCGTGTTTATCTACTCACAAGATGCCATTCATCAAGCTTTAATCTCTGCCCAGCAACTGGCTTTGAGCCTTAGGGCCGCCAGGGAGAAACGCGAGAAACTGGAAGCGATCCTACGCTGCGTAGAAGATGGCATCATCTATATCGACGCCAAAATGCAAGTGGAGGAATTCAACCCCAAAGCGGAATCAATTTTGGCAATAGATGCTCAGGAAGTGCTAAAAAAACCGGTTTCAGCCCTGCTGCCAAACTTTGCTCTGGAACAAGTAGTGCACCGCGAAAAATCTGAGTACAACCAACTTTTGAAAATAGGCGATACACAAGTATTGAGCAATCGTATAGCCGTGTTTAACCAAGGTAAATTAATCGGCGCCCTGGCATCTTTTCAAGACGTGAAAACTATTCGTAAAGCGGAGCAAAGCATCCGCCTGAGTACTCGCGCTAAAGGCTTAGTGGCAAAATCGTCACTGCAAAACATGATTGGTGAAAATTCTGAATTTAAGAAATTACTCAGCAGAGCCGAACTGTTCGCCAAGTCAGACGCCTCCGTTCTTATTCAAGGTGAAACAGGCACAGGTAAGGAGCTGATAGCGCAGGGAATTCACTTGGCCAGCAACAGGGCCTCGGGGCCTTTTGTCGCCGTGAACTGCGCCTCCATTCCCGAGACGCTATTGGAAAGCATGTTATTTGGCTATGAGGAGGGAGCCTTTACCGGCGCCCAAAAAACCGGCAAAAGCGGCTTGTTCGAACTGGCTAATAGAGGCACCTTGTTCCTGGATGAAATAGGCGAACTGCCTTTTAGCTTGCAGGGAAGGTTATTAAGAGCTCTACAGGAAAAGGAAATAATGCGCCTGGGTTCAGACACTGTCCTCAAAGTAGATATCAGGGTGATAACTGCGACCAACCGCGACTTGGCGCAGATGATTGGCAACAAGGCTTTCAAAGAAGATTTATTCTATCGCATTAATGTATTGAATTTATCTGTTCCCGCGCTGCGTGAGCGAATCGAAGATGTTGTTTTATTAATTGGACACTTTTTTAAACTGAAAAAAACCAGCGAGCAGAACTACTCTAATATAATTGCTCAGGCAACACCTTGGTTACTCAGACATCGATGGCCAGGTAACATCAGAGAACTTGAGAATATAGTTGAACGTCTGGCGATTATGCTCAAGGCAAATATGGCAGATACGGACATTATGTCAGAACTACAGCAAAGTCTTGGCCTAGATACCGCTATCCAACAGACAAGTGCCGGTAACATAAAAGCAGCGCTGGCCAGCCAAGAGCACCAACAACTGCAGGCAATCCTAAAAGGCTGTAATAACAACAAAACCATAGCGGCTAAAAAACTAGGTATTAGCCGCAGTACTTTGTGGCGAAAACTGCAAGTTGTCAGCTAAAGATTAAACAAGTTTAGAATCTAAGTGATTAAGGAGCAGAACTGTAGATTATTTTTGCCATTTCTCTTTACTTGATACATCGCCTGATCCGCCCGTTGACAGACATCTGAGAAGCAATCAATACCAATTTCAAAGACGCTGATACCGATACTTAATCCAACATTCATACTCTCACCTTCTACACTCAAAGGTACCTTGAAAGGGGCCAGCAAACTTTCAGCCAGTTCTATCAACTGTGACGGCTCAGCACATGCATGCAAGATGACAAATTCATCACCGCCAAAACGGCAGATAGTCGAATTGGCCAGCAACATTGACTTGAGCATATCGGCGATATAGCAGAGCACTAGGTCGCCGAATTTGTGACCATAGTGATCATTAACGTACTTGAAATTATCCAGATCAATAAACAACAGCGCCGCTTTATCACTATCTGCAGTATCTAAAGCCTGGTACTTTTTAATTAGCGCGGATCTGTTTAATAGCCCGGTAAGTGGGTCGTGATCAATCAACTTGGCGAGACGTTGCTGGTAGAGCTTCTCCTGGGTAATATCGCGGTGCGCACCGATCATCCGCAGCGGCTTACCCTGCTGATCAAACTCTACTACCCGACCGCGATCAGATACCCAACTGCTACTGCCATCTTTGTGTAGCATCCTATGTTCGACCTCAAAGGCATCGCTCTCCCCTCTCAAGTGAGCTTCAAAGGCAGCCACCACTTCCACTCTATCATCGGGGTGCAAACAACTCTCCCAACCGCTGACCGATGCTTCAATTTCATCTTGACGATAACCTAACATCGCACCCCAAGGGGCATTAAATATCTTCAACGCTTGACTGGCCACATCCAATTGCCAAACTTTTGTATCAGTCCCCTCTAAAACAGCGGCCAGTTTTTCTTCACTGGTACGTAGCGCTTTGCGCAATTCTTTATTTTGTTGCTCTAGCTGGTCTATCTGTATTTGCCTTTGATTCGAAGCGGCTTGTTTTTGATCCATAAATTCCAATAACTATGTGCATGCTAAAGATTGCAGATTAACCGATCGCGACTTAGCCTCAGCCAAAGCTTACTCAACGGTGCTGGGTAGCTATTACAGCCATAAAAAAAAGCGCTTACAGCGCTCTTTTTGCTACAAGCAACTGCTACTTCTTAATTCGATATTCCGCCGAGCGCGCATGCGCGGTAAGCCCTTCACCGCGAGCTAACACTGACGCTATGGGACCGATGTCGGAGGCACTTTGCTCACTGAAGAAGACAATTGACGAGCGCTTTTGAAAGTCGTAGACCCCCAGCGGAGAGGAAAATCTGGCGGTGCCAGAGGTCGGCAATACGTGATTGGGACCGGCACAATAATCACCGAGCGCCTCAGCCGTGTAACGACCCATGAAGATGGCACCTGCATGGCGGATGGAGTCGAGCAGCGCCTGTGGATCCTCAACCGATAATTCCAGATGCTCTGGCGCTATGCTGTTGCTGACGGCGACACCCTGCTGCAAATCTTCGACCAGAATAAAAGCGGCGCGATTGTTGATCGACTTCTCGATAATGCCTTTTCTCTCCATGCCCGGCAGTAACTTCTGCATAGCAGCTTCGACGGCGTCCATATACTCAGCATCGGCGCAAACCAGAATCGACTGGGCTTGCTCATCGTGCTCTGCCTGGGAAAATAAATCCATCGCCAGCCATTGTGGATCGGTTTGTCCATCGGCAATCACTAGTATTTCCGAGGGTCCGGCAATCATGTCGATGCCCACCAGACCAAACACTGCCTTCTTCGCCGTGGCCACAAAAATATTGCCAGGTCCGGTAATTTTATCGACTTTGGCAATAGTCTGGGTACCGTACGCAAGTGCGGCTATAGCCTGAGCTCCGCCAATAGTAAATACCTGGTCGACACCGGCAATCGCCGCGGCCGCCAACACCAAATCATTGAGCTCGCCATTGGGAGTCGGCACGACCATTATGACCCCCCCGCCCCCCGCCACTTTGGCCGGTATCGCATTCATCAGCACAGAAGAGGGGTAAGAAGCTTTACCGCCTGGTACATAGATGCCAACTTTATCCAGAGGCGTTACTTTCTGTCCCAGCACGGTGCCGTCATCTTCCTGGTACTGCCAGGAGGAATCAGCCTGACGCTCATGGAAACGTCTTACCCGCTCAGCGGCCTTGTTCAGCGCATCGCGCTCGCGCTCTGGTATTCGCTGCAACGCCGCCTGCAACTGCTCTGAACTCAACTGCAACTCAGACATTGTGCTGGCGTTTGTGTTATCGAACTTATTGCTGTACTCAACAACCGCCTGATCACCACGCTTGTGTACATCCGATAGAATATCGGTAACTATCTGATTGACGCTGGCATCGGAAACCGACTCCCAGGCCAGAAGCTGCTGCAACTGCTGGGAAAAATTTTCGCTGTTGGCGTCTAGCCTGGTTATATCTAGTTTCATTAACCCACCTCAACAGCGCTGCGCCGCTGCAGGATTGCCTGAGATAACATGTCCAGAATAGGCTGAATCTGACGATATTTAAGCTTCATTGGCGCCTGGCCTACCACTAGTCTTGAGCTGACGTTGGCAATAAAATCCATAGGCTCCAGACCATTGGCGACCAAGGTATTACCCGTATCAACGATGTCAACGATACGATCGGCAAGCCCCATAATAGGTGCAAGCTCCATAGCGCCGTACAGTTTGATGACGTCAATCTGTTGCCCCTGACTGGCGAAATAGCGCTTGGCGATGTTGACAAACTTGGTCGCCACTTTGATCCGTCCCTGTAACTCTGGCGCACCTTTAAGCCCGGCAACCATTAATTTACACTTGGCTATTTCCAAATCCAGAGGCTCGTAGAGGCCTTTACCTCCGTGTTCCATCAATACATCTTTTCCGGCGATACCCATATCGGCTCCCCCGTATTCAACGTATGTAGGCACATCAGTTGCCCGTATGATCACCAGTTTTATATTGGCATGATTAGTATCAAAAATTAGTTTACGACTACTGAATATGTCTTCAGCGGGGATAATGTTCGCAGTTTCCAACAGTGGAAGTGTCTCTTTCAATATCCGCCCTTTAGATAGCGCTATTGTCAGTTGCTGTTTTTTCATGATATTCCTAATAATGCCAATTCTTACTCGCTGACAATGATGCCAGCGCACAGTGTTGTAAGCTTACTTACGTTGCCTTACTTGGGCTTATTCGAGTGATTTTACCACCCAGGCCCTGAAATTTTTCTTCGATGTTTTCATAGCCGCGATCTATATGATAAATGCGATCTATTAACGTCTCTCCCTCTACCACTAGAGCCAGCATAACCAAACTAGCAGAAGCTCTTAAATCAGTTGCCATCACCGGCGCTCCACGCAACTGCGTGCAGCCTTCAATTGAAGCGGTATTTCCATCGATTAAGATTTTAGCGCCCATGCGAATCATTTCCTGCATATGCATAAAGCGATTTTCAAAAATGGTTTCTTTAATATGACTGCTGCCCTGGGCAACGCAGTTCATCGCCGCAAATTGCGCCTGCATATCAGTAGGGAAAGCCGGGTAAGGTGCGGTGGTGATATTCACAGCCTTAGGTCTTTTGCCCTGCATATCTAAACTAATCCAGTCCTCTCCGGTTTCAATAGTAGCACCGGCTTCAATCAGCTTTTGCAATACCGCCTCTTGAATATCTGGACGGGTCGCGGTAGTGGTCACTTTTCCGCCAGACATTGCCGCTGCGACTAAGAAAGTACCTGTTTCAATGCGATCGGGCACCACAGAGTGCTCGGCACTGTGTAATTTTTCTACACCGTTAACAATGATAGTATCGGTACCCGCACCACTGATATCGGCACCCATACTAATCAAACACTGCGCTAAATCTGTCACTTCTGGCTCTTTTGCAGCGTTCTCGATTATAGTCTGGCCCTGAGCTAAAGTGGCCGCCATTAATATATTTTCTGTGCCGGTCACTGTTACTGTGTCAAAAAATATAGTGGCACCTTTTAAACGACCATCACTAGTAGCTCGGATATACCCTTCCTCGACGACTATCTTTGCACCCATCGCCTCCAGACCGCGGATATGCAGATCTACGGGCCTGCTGCCTATAGCACAGCCACCTGGAAGTGAGACTTCCGCCTCGCCAAAATGCGCCAGCAGCGGCCCGAGTACCAAAATCGAGGCGCGCATAGTTTTAACTAATTCATAGGGGGCGCTGTAACTCTGGATCTTGCTACTATCAATACAGACCTGCATATCCCCCAGGCGATCAACCGATACCCCCATGCGGCCGATAAGCGCCAACATAGTACTGACATCATGCAGTGCCGGAAGATTGTTGATAGTCAACGGTCCCTTTACCAGCAACGCTGCTGCAATAATAGGTAGCGCTGCGTTTTTGGCACCGGAAATACGTACTTCACCCTGAAGGCACTTGCCGCCTTCGATTAAAAACTTATCCATGATTGATTTTTGCCTTTAGTCTTGAAGTTTCTGCCACTGGGCAGGGGTGTAAGTTTTAATCGTTAACGCGTGAATACTGCCATCGGCAATTTGCTCATTAACACATTTATAAACCAATTGCTGACGCTTTACCGGTAACAGGCCAGTGAACGCATCACTGACCACGGTAACTTCAAAGTTACAACCTTCGCCCGCAGTAATAACAGTGGCTTCAGGGATTTGAGATTCGATAATATGCTTCACTTCTGCAGCTTGCATTTAACACTCCAAGTATTTTGTTGGTGATAGCTGTACTCTGACACAGAATATCTTTAGTTAGCCTCAGACTGACATGGATTGCTTTTACAGCAATCTAAGATATCTGGAGATAGGCACTAGTGTAATGTCGCACTCGATCAGTATGCTGGCAGTTTAATTTGCAGGCAACAGTTGAATAAGGCGCTAACAGACTAGATTTTTCTGAATATTCTCAACACAGAGAGCACAGTTTTAAAAAGTATGCAGATGATAACGAAATTACCTAAAAAAGGCGATGAGGCAAGGTGAATTTATCGATTTAAATAATGAAAGGATGTCGGTTAAAATAAATTTAACGGATCTTTAGCGCTGTCAGTACAAAGCTGTATTGCCAGGCGGAATCGACACCGGCAGGAAACACAGCGCGATGCTGCCTAGTTAAAAAGAGATTCTATGCCGACCGATTCAGCAATTAGCACCATTGCCGGCGGCACATTTTTATAACTGACAGCAAAGCCATCAGACATCATCCGCTCGATACCCAGACAGAATGCCAAAGAGGCAGTATCCACCTTAGTCGTCGCCGCAAAATCAACCTCTAGATCACTCTCAAATGCCCGAGGTAACTTATTAACAGCGCAGTGCAGTGCCTGCACTGTCGCAAAGGTCAGATCGCCACTAATGGATAATATCTGCTGATTTAACTTAACTTGGCTGGCCATTATTACCTTATAACTTTAATAAAATTGAACAAACAATTTGAAACACGAGCAAGGTCTGCCAGCAGCAAAGGTAGCGGCGGGCTGACATCGACTATTTTTTTGACATTTTTTCTGACCACTGAGCAATGGCAGCCGAGACATTTCCCTTAGTATTTTGCGCTATATTGGAAAATTGGTTTTTAAAGGTCACTCGCAAATTGAAGCCATCTAGCACAATATTAACCAACTTCCACTGACCATCAGTTTTGACCATGTAATTGACAATACTGTAGGCCTTGCCCGCTGTTGAAAGCACCTTTACAGTGACTTTTTGCTTATTTGGTTTTGGGCTGATACTGCGAGGCTTTACCAACTCGTAAGCTTTAATATTAAAGCTGACCAAGGTTTTAGCATAAGTCTTAATCAGCGTTCTTCTGAATACTTTCTCAAAATCGAGTTTGTCTTGTGCCGACGCCCGGCGGTAATACTTACCCATGACAACCTTGGCAATGTAAGGGTAATCGACTGTGTCCTCAGTCACTTGGGCCAACTCGAGATACAAAGGCTCCATATCAGCTACAACTTCACCTTTATAGGGAGAAACTTTTTCGAGCATTTGCTCTATCGATTGCTCTACTTCGCCAGCGGCTTGTTGCCAGTCAGCCATAGCCGGGGCACTTACTGTTAGCAGCAGTACTAAACCGCTGAATAGGGCTTTAATTTTCATCACTAGTCTCAATCACTCACTTACTTTATTAAACAAAAATTTGCCGATTAACTCTTCAAGCACCAGCGCCGATTGGCTATCTTCGATGACGCCTCCCTCGGTCAGTACTTCTTCTTCAGCGCCGACAGATAACCCGATGTACTTACCACCGAGCAACCCTGAGGTCAGTATTTGTACTGAGCTGTCGATACTTAAATAATCAACTTCGGAAAAGATCTTCATTTCTACTACTGCAGTTAACATCTGCGGATCGAGTTTTATGCTACTAACAGTCCCTATTTGCACCCCTGCCAGAGTCACCTCGGCCTTGTCAGACAAGCCACCGATGTTTTCAAAATGGGCATATATTTTATAGGTATCCTGTTTAGAGCCCGACAAGCCGCTGACAGTCATTGCCAGAGCCAAGGCAGCTAACAAACCACAAACTACAAACAAACCCACTAAAATTTCGATAGTGCGTGTGCGCATATAAAACTCTCCAAAAATCAAAACAAATTCTACGGCCGAATTAGTCAGCCAGTTACAAAAAACATTGCCTAAATGTTGCCAAACATCAATGCGGTCAATACAAAATCTAACGCCAATACCATCAGCGACGAATAAACTACCGTTCTGGTCGTCGCCTGAGATATACCCTCGGAGGTGGGCACTGACTCAAGCCCCTGATACACAGCAATCCAGGTAATGACAAAACCAAATACCAGCGATTTGATCACACCGTTGAGTACGTCGTCATAAAAATCCACCGACGACTGCATCACCGACCAGAAAGAACCGCTGTAAACACCCAGCCAATCAATGCTGACGACAGCTCCTCCATAGATACCGACAATCGCAAAAATCATCGATAGCAACGGCATAGAAATAAAGCCAGCCCAAAGCCTGGGAGCGACAATCCTGCGCAGCGGATCCACACCTATCATCTCCAGTGAAGCCAATTGCTCTGTCGCCTTCATCAAGCCTATTTCAGCGGTGAGTGCAGAACCTGCTCGACCGGCAAACAACAGTGCTGTCACGACCGGCGCTAGCTCACGCACTAAACTGAGCGCGACCATCTGTCCAACAGCATCTTCTGAGGCAAAGTCTACCAGTATAGTATAACCCTGAAGACCCAAAACCATGCCAATAAAAAGCCCCGACACAACAATGATCAGTAGCGACTTCACTCCGACACTATACAACTGCTTGACGATTAAGGGGATACTGTTTCCAGGTTGCGGCCACACTAGCAACGCATGCAGTAATACAAAAGTTGCCCGACCAAAGCCCGCCAGTTTTTCTATACAGAGTCGACCTGTGATTGCCAGAGTATCCAGCATAAAAATTAACGCCCTCAAATAAAATTATTTATCAAGTTAACCGGTGAGCTCATCCATCAAAGCGACACTGGGGTAGTGAAACGGAACCGGCCCATCCGGGTAGCCATGGATAAACTGCTGCACTTTCTGTGAACTTGATTCGCGTATTTCACTCGCCGAGCCCTGTGCTATGACCTCCCCATCAGCCAATATGCAGATATAGTCGGCAATACTCAGCGTCTCTTGAATGTCGTGGGAGACAATCACACTGGTGTGCCCTAGCGATTGATTGAGCTTCTTAATTAAAGTCACTAAAACTCCCATGCCAATAGGATCCTGACCGGCAAAGGGCTCATCGTACATCACAATCTGCGGATCCAGGGCGATAGCACGCGCCAGCGCTACTCTTCTGGCCATTCCACCTGACAGCTCGCTAGGCATGAGACTTGTCGCTCCACGCAAGCCGACCGCCTGCAATTTTAGCAGCACTACATCACGGATCAATTCGACACTTAAGTCGGTATTTACCTGCAGCGGGAAAGCAACATTTTCAAATACTGACATGTCGGAAAACAATGCACCACTTTGAAACAGCATGCCCATGTTTTTACGCAGTGAGAATAATTCAGCCCTGGCCAAGCTGTGAACATCGGTTCCCTGCACTATCACTTTGCCAGAATCAGGGGTCAGTTGTCCGCCGATCATTTTTAACAAGGTGGTTTTTCCGGTGCCGGAGGGCCCCATAATAGCGGTAATTTTGCCTTTAGGAATACTTAGATTAATATTCTTGAAGATACAACGCTCACCGCGATTAAACTTTAAATGGCTGATCTGTATTACATTGTCACTAACGCTCAAAGCAACTTCTCCAATCGATACTCCGACAGTAATCTAACACTTTTACAACTTCCCATCTGTATGCCTATGTATGCAATTGTCTTTACGCGCGACGAGCGCCATTAGATGCACACTCAAAATACAATAACGATCTGCATCACCACTTAGATGGCCAGTAGTCGGGTTTTATACACAGCCACAATTAACACTATAGTTAGCGCTTTACAAATAGCCAAACCAGGACAACAAGTGCCATTGGCACACACAAATGAGACAGCAAAATTATGGCGAGAAATTATAGCACCGCCACTACCATTAAAACAGCGCCTTACACAAAAATCTGGCACTAATGTCGGTTTTAACTTGCACCTATGGGCAGTTCTGGTTTAATAGCATTTTTCAGTATTGAGTCCTAAAAACTAAACTATGTTATATCCCATTATCAGTCTTGTTATCGGTCTAATTGTTCTTGTATGGAGCGCCGATAAATTTGTTCTTGGCGCCGCCTCTACCGCGAAAAATTTCGGCATGTCGCCACTGCTAATAGGATTAACAATCGTCTCCTTCGGCACTTCAGCACCAGAGATCCTTGTTTCCATCATGGCCACTGTTAGCGACACAGGAAGTTTAGCCATCGGTAATGCTATTGGATCGAACATTGCTAACATTGCTTTAGTGCTAGGAGCTACAGCACTGATTGCCCCACTACCGGTTAAAAACACAGTACGCAAAAAAGAGATGCCACTAATGCTGGCGGTAACTGTACTCGCCGGTGTGCTGCTATTCAATCTGCAGCTGAACACCCTGGACAGCATACTGCTATTTATTGCACTGGCGATCTCTCTGGTGATGTTTGCCCGCTTTCAAAAAGGAATGCATGACCCACAGACTGATGAAGAAGACATTATCGACATGAGCACCCTTCGCAGCATTCTATGGCTATTGCTGGGACTGGGGCTGCTGATTGCCAGCTCAAAAGCACTCGTCTGGGGAGCCACCGAAATAGCCGTATCACTGGGAGTTTCAGATCTAGTAATCGGTCTTACTATTGTCGCAATAGGCACCAGTTTACCAGAGTTAGCGGCATCCATTAGCAGTGCACTCAAAGGACACCACGATATAGCTATTGGCAATATCATCGGCTCCAATATTTTCAATTTAGGCGCGGTGATGGCTATCCCTGGGCTTGCCTCCCCCCTCGCCTTAGACGCACAAGTATTTAGCCGCGATTTCTTGTTAATGCTGGCACTGAGCGC
>ASZI01000011.1 GCA_000416315.1 Osedax symbiont Rs2
AGCCCCTGTCCCAATACAGCATGTTGTGACTCGTCTAAATGAATCCCATCAACACTGCTTGCTGGCGTGACGGCCGCGGTATCAAAAAAATAGCACTGATGCATCTGGGCTATCTCTTGTAGCTCCTGACTCAAGCCAACACTGCGATCTTGAGCACCGACAAATTTTCTGACCAGCGCCCCTTTAGGTGCCAGCATAGTCGGCGGAGCCACTATTAATATCTCAGGTGTTGGCATACCGGGCTCTATAGGTGCCGTGCGAACGATATTTATCAACTTAAGCATGCCTTGCCCCGACATCCAGGCGCTATTGTTGTGGGTGCACTGAAAGTCATTAGTACCTAACATTATAATCACTAAACTCAGCGGTGCGTGCATCTCCAGAACTTGTGCAAACCCCTGTGAGCCATCTCGCCCGTCTTTGAAAGGATCCCCCCAGACTGTGCCCCTGCCGTTAAGACAGTTCTCCAAGATTCTCACATCTGCGCCCGCCGCTTTTAAATGCGCCTCAAAAACCCCAGGCCATCTCTTATCAAAACTTAAACGCTTGCGACTGTCCGGGATAATGCCCCAGGTTAGACTGTCTGAATAAATTAAAATATCTTGCATTGAAACTCCTTTTTCGATGATCTGCTAACAAAAGAGCTAGCAATACAAAGCCACCTATTAAACGCAGTCCTTTTATAACAACTTCTTGTCAGCATTGTCATTAACTATTGATTGCAGGCACGTCTACCAACTAGTTCCACGAAGCTCTTATTTACATGATTATATTTATTTAATTGCTTGATTTTAATCAACTATTATAACAATTACAAACGCATGCATGGTCCACCTTTTTTTCTTAACAATACCTTTCATCCGTTTTAGTCAGAGGCACTTTACTCCCTGACTAACCAGTCATATTTAGCAAAATCCAGCCCCTTATTCGCACAGATCGACAACCTATGCACAACGCCGTGCAGGGAGATTAAATTTATTTTTACTGTTGACCTGCTGTCAGTTGTTTGTTAATTTCTTGGCAACTCAAATTTATAGATACCCCAACATACAATGAAATTCGCTATCCAGGCTTTAATCACTCAACTACTACACGTCGTCTCTGTCGTGGTCCTGGTCGTGGTTAACGTTTCGTCGTAGCGGGTTTACAGATAATCAAACCCCCTTCGGCGAAAGCCGAAGGGGGTTTTTTTTTGCCAAAAATAACCTACAGCAAGAGGCAGTTATGAAAATCAGCGGTGCACAGTTAATCATCAAGTTATTAGAGAGACAGGGAATCACACAAATAGCGGGCATGCCAGGCGGTGCCAACTTGCCTATGTATGACGCACTACTACAAAGTGATATTAAACATGTCTTAGTCAGGCACGAGCAATCCGCCGGCTTTATTGCCCAGGGCATCGCCAGAGTGACTGGCAAGGCCGCGGTTTGCTTTGCCAGCTCAGGCCCCGCTGCCACTAACTTGATTACCGCCATTGCCGACGCCAAGCTGGACTCCATTCCCGTAGTTGCCATCACCGGCCAAGTTCCCTCCCCCATGCTGGGCACTGATGCCTTTCAGGAGATTGATACTTTTGGCCTGATGCTGCCCATCACTAAACACAACTATTTAGTGCGCTCTATCGAAGAGCTGATAAATGTAATCCCCGAAGCTTTCAGCATTGCCTTGTCTGGAAGACCAGGCCCGGTGGCCATTGATATCCCTAAAGACATACAAAACCAGATGATCGAGATCGAGCAGTGGCCAGAGCCGGGAACTGCCGTAGCTTTGGCCCAGCCTTCGTCCACCGAACTCGAGCAAATACAACAGATGATTGAATCTGCACAGCGACCGATGTTGATGGTCGGTGCCGGTGTTATTAACGCCGATGCCAGTGAACAGCTAGTACAACTGGCCGAGCAGTTAGACATTCCAGCAGTCAGCACTTTTTTAGGTCTTAGTGTCTTTCCTCACAGCCATCCGCTTAACATGGGAATGCTCGGCATGCACGGCACTAAAGCCACCAGCATTGGGCTGGAAGAGTGCGATTTATTAATCGGCGCCGGGGTTAGATTCGATGACCGAGCCACTGGTAAAATCAGTGAGTTCTGCCCTCAGGCCAGTGTTATTCACATCGATATCGACAAGAGCGAAATAGGCAAACTTAAAACCCCTACCTTTGCCGTCAACGCGGATATTGGTGCCACTACAAGAGCGCTATTACAAATGACCAGCGGCTGCCAGCGCATCGAGTGGCATGCACGTATTCAATACTTAAAAACTAAACACGCGATCATCACCCCTGAACACGGCCAGCTCTCTAACCCTTATTGCCTGGTGCAGCAAGTGGCAGAAATTGTCGGAGAAAACACCAACGTGCACACAGATGTTGGCCAGCACCAGATGTGGACTGCGCAAGTGTACCCTTTTAACCGACCGCGCCAGTGGAGCAGCTCGGGAGGCTTAGGCACTATGGGCTACGGCCTGCCGGCGGCGATAGGTGCGGCGCTGGCCGACCCCGAGCGCATGTCACTGCTGTTTAGTGGCGATGGCAGCATACTGATCAATATCCAGGAGCTGGACACTGCCGTCGAGCACAACCTTAATTTAAAAATAGTCTTGCTAAACAACCGCAGTCTCGGATTAGTACGCCAACAACAAACGCTGTTTTTCAAAGGCAACCTCAGCGCCATCAATAACCGTAACGCAGTCAACTATGCAGCGGTGGCAGAAGCCATGGGCGCAACTGGCTTTGATCTAAACGACGCCGCAGACCCACAGGCGACTTTGCAGCAGGCCTTAAACACCCCGGGGGTGGTATTGATTAACGTACCTATCTCTGAAAATGAAATGGTATTCCCTATGGTTCCGCCAGGGGCGGCCAACAAAGATTTAATTGAACAGCAAGCTTGCTAGGCAAAAGAAAAAACCAGGCAAGTTAAGCAAACAATCAGACAGGATAAACATTATGAGTAAGCGCGCTGTTTTAGAACTAAAGGTAAGAAACCACCCCGGCACCATGTCACACTTGTGTGGCCTGTTTGCTAGGCGGGCCTATAACATGGAAGGCATCTTATGCATGCCGATGACTGACAAGCAATTTAGTAAAATCTGGCTATTAGTCGATGAAGACGAACGCCTGGAGCAGGTAATACTGCAGACCAATAAACTGATAGATGTGCTGGATATCACCGAGCATGCAGCCAGTCATGAAGTGTTTGAGAAACTGGAGTGCTTCTTTAATAGCTAAGGCAGCAGACGACAATAACAAAATGGCGGCTTTTCTCACAACAAAGCTGCCTTTTATCAACTGTATTCAACTCAGCTGTTCGGTCAGCAACAACCGACACTGCGACATGAAGCGATTTCCATCCCACCTCCTCTGTTTCGCTGAGAAAATTCCCTAACCCGGCTATTTGAGTTCTCTTGGATGTCGAAGCTAAACTAAACATGCTATTTTTGATGTTGTTTTATTTACATCGCTAGCGCTGTTAATCGTGACTTGAATCGGTGCACAGTGCTTCAAATCAGAGACCTTTCATTCAATGCTTTGAAAACAGGATGATTTTCAACAGAGCCGACTACCCTTGTACTATTGAGATGAGATATGAAAAGACTATCTATTTATTGGTGTTTTTTACATTCATTCTGTCGCTAACTTTTCATCCCAAGACTTCTTGGGCCAGCCAAGATCCTGCCAGCCTTGATAGCCTTGTTATAGGTACTGGAGAGTGGAAACCTTACCACTCACAAACACTGAAACATTTTGGCGTTGGCAATCATATTGTCAAGCAAGCTTTTAAAGCTGTCGGACTAGAAGTAAAATTTGTTTTCCAGCCCTGGAAAAGAATTTTAAACACCTCCACTGAAGGTAAATTTGATGCCGTTTCTGCCTGGGGCGGTTACGATAATTGGATAGACACCCATTACGCCAGTGATCCCTTGTACTCAGGTACGTTCGTTCTCTGGGTTCGCCGCGGAGCAACCTTTAATTGGAAAAATCCAAAGGAGCTCAAAGGCTTGAAATTAGGTCTTTTAATCGGCGAGATAATACCGGTAAAACTACAACAAGCTTATGATCAAGGATTCCTGCAGGTAGATTATGTATCCACCAATGAGCAGAATATTAAGAAATTGTTTTTCAAGCGTATCGATATGCTAGCGTTAAACTATGACGCTGGAATTGACGCTATTAACAAAACTTTATCAGCATCCCAAAGAGACGAGATTGTCGCCCATCCTGACTCCTTGAGAGTTTCATTCTATCGACTGCTTTTCAATAGAAAAAATAAACAGAAAAGTATTCTGTTAATGGAACGCTTTAACGCAGGTTTGTATTATCTTCGCAGCAAAGGCCATATCAGAAAAATGCTAGATGCTTCAAAGAGAGGCGAATACCAGTAGCAGCGCTGAAGAACCATGAGCCAATAATAATTACTGTCGGCTCATGGCTTATACGGAGTTATTTCCCGCCCCCAAAATAAACCCCTGCGTATAACATTAACACCTTGCAGAGCTCAACAGAAAGAATCGGCTGCTCTCCCTATTAATCCTCAAAGTGACCAGCACTTGCAAAGCCACCGCCTTGATAGCGAACGGCCGGATCCTTTGCATCCCCAGCACGCTTTTGCAGGTACTCTTCATGCCCGAATTTTTCAGAACTGTCTTGTGGCTGCCAGCCTAAGTAACCCACTTTTCGGTTATCCCACCACTGCTCTGCATTCGCAGAAGCAGCATAGATCACAGGGCACCCTAAGCGATCACACTCGAAGATACGCTTGACCAGAGAGACAAAGTCATCGGCACTCAACCAAGTCGCCAGCATGCGTCTATCTAATGGCTTTTCAAAGCAGGATCCAATGCGCACACGCGCGGTTTCAATGCCATATTTATCGTGATACAGGCTAGCCAACATTTCACCGTAACACTTTGATACACCGTAAAGGCAATCTGGACGCATTACCGAATCTGCGTCCAGTAAAGTCTCACGTTCATGAAAACCAATGGTGTGGTTTGAGCTGGCGAACAGAATACGTTTAACATCGTGTTTACGGGCTGCTTCGTACAAATTGTAGGTACCGACAATGTTGCCATTAAGAATGGAGTCAAAGGTGTTTTCTGTGGAAACACCCCCTAAATGGATGATGCCATCACAGCCCTCAACCAATTTCATGACCGCTTCCCTATCACCTAAATCACAGCACTGGACTTCTTCGCTAGCAGTAGCATCAGTGATCTCATTAAGATCAGAAAGCCTCATAACATCCGCCCATCCGGCCAACTTTACTCGAACAACTTTACCTAAATTACCGGCGGCACCAGTAAGTAGTATACGTTTCATAATAACTCCAAATAACTAACTCCGAACAACTGCTTACAAGCAATTGCGCAGAGTAAAAACTAAAATAAATGCCCAATTTTACTGTTAAGCTGTTCTTTTATCCGTTTAACAGATTAGGCAGGAACATTGACACACTAGGCACAAAGGTAATTAACATTAGCGTCACTAGTATTGCTAAGTAAAAAGGCCAGATAGTACGTACTGCATTTTGTATTGGCACTCCTCCTATGGCGCAACCGACAAACAGGCAACTACCGACAGGCGGTGTACACAGCCCCAGGCCTAAGTTCATCATTAACATGACACCAAACTGGATCGGATCCATACCTAACCCAGCCGCCACGGGCAGGAAGATGGGTGTGCAAATAAGGATCAACGCGCTCATGTCCATAATCATACCCAGCACTAATAACATAAGGTTCATCATTAGTAATATAATGATAGGGTTATCAGATATAGCGTAGAGAAACTTGGTCAGCTCTGTAGGCACGTCGTAAAGTACTAACATATAACCGAAAGCTGAGGCACAGGCGACCAATATCATCACCATGCCTGTGGTGCGCACCGCATTTTTAACCGCGGTGACAAAGCCTTGCCAGGACAGTGAGCGATACACCAACAGACAGACCACTATGGCGTAGATACAACCGATAGCGCCGGATTCTGTTACCGTAAAAACACCGGAAAGAGCCCCACCTACAATAATCACCGCGGTAAACAAACCGGGGAAAGCGGTAATAGCAGCGTACAACACCACACTCCAACCCGGGAACTTCTCGGTGGGATAGTTGTTGCGAATTGCCACCCATCTGGCGACGAAGCCTAGACACAAACACATTAAAACCCCGGGTATAAGCCCCGCCATAAACAGACTGGATACCGAAATACCGCCACCGGCAGCCACTACAAACAGAATCATATTGTGACTCGGGGGAATCATTATCCCGGCCACAGAAGAGGTCACTGTGACATTTACCGCATAGTCCGCGCTATAGCCTTTTTCTTTCATCACTGGAATTAGCAGTGATCCCAGCGCCGAGACATCGGCGACAGCAGAACCTGATATACCACCGAATAACATGCTGGAAAACACGTTAACTTGACCCAGCCCGCCCTTCGCCCAACCAACCGCTGAGGATGCTAGACTGACTAATCTGGCAGCAATACCACCGTGCAACATTAATTCGCCAGCAAAGATAAAAAACGGAATAGCCAGCAGTGAGAAAATCGAAACGCCAGAGACAATACGCTGAAAACCAATTAACAGCGGGACCCCTTCATAGACAAATGAGGACAGCGCCGCGATGCCTAGGGCATAGGCAACGGGCATGCCTATGACTAATAATAAGGCGAAACAGCCCAGTAAAATAAATAAACCCATACAACTATTCCTCAGCCTTATTTGTAGGTTCAGACCGCTTTTCATGCAAAACTGCATCTGAATCAGTAAGCAGTAAGATGACAGCGCTAAGCACGCTCGTCGCCGAAAAGAGCGCCACTAATACACCACTAATGATTACTGGGATATAACGCACCCCCTCGGGAATGGACAACAAAGGGATCTCCCTACTCCAGGTAAACTGCAACAACTCATTTGCCTTGAGGGCCATCAAAACACCAAAGCCACAGAGAATCAGATCGCAGATTAATCTCAATACTGTTTTGACTCTGGGACCACAGAGCATAGGTATAATATCTACCGCAAGGTGGGTGCGTTCGCGAATACCTGTCGCCGAAGACATAAATGTAATAGTAATCATCATCAACAGAGCTAACTGCTCAACCCAAGTGGGGGAATCGTTTAGTATGTAGCGGCCGTAAACCAACCAGCCAAAAGTAGAGACAAGTACAACCAGAGACAGCGCTGAAACCAAGGTGCCTATCGCTGCCAAAAAATCTAGACATCTCTCTAAAAGAGAGCGCAAAGTAAATTGTTTTTCCATGACTAACTCTTATATTTGTTCTTTCATACGGGGACTGCGCAGCACGCAGATACCGCGTCATAGTCCCACAACTTAAAAATATGCTACTTTTATCCTCCAGTCGCCCAGAGACTAGCCAGTAGCATTTCTTAAGTTTTAATCGACTGCTTTAATGCCCGCGATGAGCTCTTTAAGGATTGGATTTTTCTTAACTGCACCTTCATAGACAGGTGCCATTAACGCTTGGAAAGCAGATTTATCGGCGATTTCATTGAACTTAACACCCGATTTAAGCACTGCTGCTTTAGACACTTCAACCCGTTTGGCCCACTCAGAACGCTGCAGTACAGCGGATGCTACCGCCGCTTCCTTGACGCTCTTCTGATCTTCGTCAGACAGCGCATCAAAAGCACTGACACTGACACAAATGCACTCTGGTAAAATCAAGTGCTGAGAAAGTGAATAGTTCCCCGCCACTTCGTAGTGAGCACTTGATTCAAAAGAAGGCCAGTTATTCTCTGCACCGTCTATCACACCAGTTTTCAGCGAAGAATAAACTTCAGAGTAAGCCATAGGTATACCATTACCACCGAGTGCTTCTACCATATCGACGTACAACGGATTGCCCATTACACGAAATTTCAAGCCTTTAAGATCCGCCGGCTCATTGATAACTACGCCTTTGTTGTTATAAAAAGAGCGAGCGCCAGAATCGTACCAAGACAGAGCCATAATGCCAGATTTGCGCATCGCCGCACTCAAAACATCACCAGTTTCACCGTCCATTACGCGGTGCATATGCTCCATATCCTTAAAGATAAAAGGTAGAGACAATACATCTAGCTCTGGTACTGCATTACCAAGAGGCCCCAGATTGAATCCGGCAAATTCAATTCCGCCTAACTGCATTTGCGAGATAGCATCACCCTGACTACCCAATACACCGCCGTGGAATACTTTACCGCCTACACGACCATCGGTTTTAGCGGATGCTAGCTCAATGAATTTTTCCATGGCAATACCCACTGGGTAATCTTTACCGTGAATGTTCCATCCCTTCCAGTCGGCAGAAACAGGCGAGCTTGCAAGTGCAACACTGGCTGCGAGCACAGCAGTTGCCACAATTTTCTTCGATAGTACTTTTATCATTTTTATAACTCCTCGAGTTGCTTTGTGTGATCCGACTACGTAAAGTGATGATCGGAAGACAGATAGGATTACACATAGAAATCATATGATCAATAGACAAGTCATAATATCTCTTATTATTTTATTTTACATCTCAACCGTAAATTAACGATTTCTGACCATGGAACATGCTAATGACCAAAAAGAATACAAAAAAACCCAGAGAAAACCTAACTCAAAAGCTTTTTTCTCAAATTAAGCTGCAAATTGAGTCAGGAGAATTAAAGAGTGGTGACAAACTTGGCACCGAGAAACAGCTCATCGCTCAGCTGGGCGTCAGCCGCACCGTGATTCGCGAAGCTATAGCCAGCCTTAAAGCAGCAGGCCTGGTAGAGCCCAGACACGGTGTCGGAGTATTCATCACAGAACCACCGAAAAACAACGGAAAACTCAATTTACTGCTGCAAAACTCCCATAAAATATCAGACACTATAGAGGCACTTGAGCTACGAGCTGCCGTTGAAATTGAGGCCGCTGGACTCGCTGCAATACGTTGCTCACCCGCCCAGGAGATGCAAATATTTGAGTGCTACTATGCCTTTAAGGACAAAAAAGAACTGCAACAGAACACCGAACAAGAAGATTTCGAACTGCATGTCGCCATTGCAAAAGCCACTAACAATCAACACTTTGTAGACTTTTTAACCTTGCTTGGAAAGAAAACCATACCCCGTGCCAGACTGCAGGAGGAAGCGGGAATAGAGCCGGTATCGGACATTGACTTAAGGCTTGATGACGAACATAAAGAAATCATTGACGCTATCGCAGACAGAGACCCAGAGCGCGCACGAAAAGCGATGCAGTCGCATTTAAACGGTGGATCCAAACGTTACCGCGCGCTTGCAAGGCTAGTTCAAAGAAAACAAAACTAACAAGAACAACTAGTCATCATATGACTGTTGACATATACCGCCAAGATATAATATAACTATAGTACTGTTGGTAATAACACTTACATCCACTCTTTACTATGGACTTTAGAATGCATTATTTAGAACTCAAACAGAAAATCAGCTCTGGGTTGTTATCTTTCCCGGTCACTCATTTCGACACAAATACTTTTGATTTCAACAAAAAAGCCTATCAAGACCACATATCATGGCAGACTCAATTCGATGCCGCAGGCCTGTTTGCCGCAGGCGGTACCGGAGAGTTGTTTTCACTTTCGCCCAAGGAAATCCCGATCATTGTAGAAGCCGCTAAAGAAGTGGCCGGTGATGTGCCGATTCTCTCTGGCTGCGGATACGGCACTCGTATGGCAATTGAAATCGCCCAGGCAACGCAGGAAAAAGGTGCCGATGGCCTATTACTGCTCCCTCATTACCTGATAGGTACGACACAAGAGGGACTGTTCAATCACATCAAAGCTGTCTGTGATAGCATCGATATCGGTGTAATTATCTACAACCGTGCCAACTCTGTGGTAAAAGCCGCAACGGTACAGCGCCTGGCTGAGGCCTGCCCTAACCTAATCGGCTTTAAAGACGGCACAGGTGACATCAACACAGTACGCGAGATCACTTCACTGCTCGGCGACAGATTGGTCTACATCGGCGGCATGCCAACACATGAAATGTTTGCACAAGCTTACGATGCCATGGGGGTTACTACTTATTCATCTGCTGTTTTTAACTTTGTCCCTGAAATGGCCCTGCAATTTTTCCAGGCGATGCGCAACAAAGACAATGCCTACATGGAGACAGTACTAAAGGATTTCTTCTACCCTTTTGCCAAGATCCGAGATCGCGCCAACGGCTACCCGGTCTCTATTGTTAAAGCGGGACTTAAGGTCATTGGTCGTGATCCGGGTCCGGTTCGTTCACCGTTAACAGACTTAACCGGTGAAGAACTAGAAATGCTGAAAGAGGTAGTGCGTAAGTACAACTAACCACCATCGAGAAACACTGGCGTTTGATTGTGTTCAAACGTCCATCAACTTTCTATTATGAGAAGCCATCAATGATAATCACCGCGGTCCATACACACATTCTGCACCACGACTTAGAGCAACCCTTTCAATCGGCATTCTCCACCTTCTACAACAGGCGCCACATGTTGGTTGAAATTGTCTGTGATAATGGTCTGGTGGGCTGGGGTGAGTGCCGGGGGCCCGCCGATATCAATGTCGCGATCGTTAAGATGATGACCCCTTTGCTAATAGGCAAGCAGGCATTAGACATTGAGCCAATATGGAACGATCTGTACAGTCAGTTTCGCGATCAGGGGCAGCGCGGCGCTACCCTTACCGCTATCAGCGGCATAGATGTTGCCCTCTGGGATTTATCAGGTAAATATTACGACAAACCTATTTATCAATTACTCGGTGGCGCTTATCGCAAAGAGATCCCCGCCTATGCCACCGGAGGCTTTCGCATGGTAGGCAAGGACCGGATAGAGAGCTTAGTTGCCGAGACTAGCGGCTATGTGGCACAGGGGTTTAAAGCCTTAAAAATCAAAATTGGTTTTGGCATAGAATTGGATATTGCCGCTATCGCAGCAGTGCGTCAGGCGATAGGCCCTAAAACCAGCTTAATGATCGATGCCAACCACGGTTATGACTTATCCGATGCTATTAAAGTGGGCCAGCTGGCGGCGCAATACGATATCGACTGGTTCGAAGAGCCAGTTATCCCCGAGGCGCTAAACTGCTACAGAGAAATGCGCAACCGCCAGCCTATCCCGGTCGCCGGTGGAGAGACCTGGCACAGCCGCTGGGGCATCAACGAAGCACTCAAGCAACAGAGCGTTGACATTATTCAACCGGATGTCTGCGGAGTCGGCGGCTTAACTGAAGCGAGAAAGATAATCACCCTCGCCGAAATACATCATGTGCGCCTAGTACCACACGTGTGGGGCACCAATATAGCCATGGCTGCCGGTCTGCATTTTCACGCGATTATCCCACCCGCCCCCAATGCTCATGAAGCCAGGTCGCCACACTTTGAATTCGACCAGACCCACAACCCCTTCCGCAATGCCATTGTAGAAGAGCCAATCCAACAGCATCAGGGCATCATAAAAGTCCCCGATGGCCCGGGATTAGGTGTGAAAGTGATTCGCGAGCAACTCGCCGAATTTGCACCTCAGTAACGGCCAATACATTTCAGGACTTAAAAATGCATCGGAAAATCACCGGCACAACCCCCAACACTCAACTTCCCGCGGGCAGTATTGATAGCCACATGCACATCTATAGCCGCGATTATCCAGATCAGCCCGGCGGACCTGCATCACCCGCGGATTTCGCCGGCCTTGATGAATACCGGGGAGTACAAAAATGGCTGGGTATAGAACGGGTTGTGATAGCACAAGCCAATGCTCACCAGAGAGACAACAGCTGTTTACTGAACGCTTTGGCCCACTTTGGGGATAAGAGTCGTGGCATCGCCTGCATCAGGCCCGATACTCTTGAAAGCACCCTTGATACGTATCACCAACAGGGGGTGCGCGCGGCCCGCATAATGAACCTCGGCGGAGGCACTCGCCTCGATGAATTGCTCAGCGTTAATGCACTGGTACAGGATCTTAACTGGAGCTGCATAGTACAGTTCGATGGCAATCAGATTGATAGTCACGCCGCACTATTGCAGCAAATTCAAGGGGATTATGTTTTAGATCATCACGGTAAATTTTTTCAGCCGATCAATCTTGACAGCCCTGAGTACAGCACTTTGCTAAAGCTAATAGATAAAGGCAACTGTTACTTTAAGCTAGCGGGCTGTTATGAAACATCAAAATCAGGCCACCCTGACTATGCTGATTTGGGCTCTATCGCTAAGGCGTTAATCGCCCACGCACCTGAGCGCATTATTTGGGGATCAAACTGGCCGCACGTCTCATTGGCGCCGGGTGACACTCCTTGTGATGCACAACTGTTAGACACCGTTTGCAGCTGGATACCCAATGCAAAAGTGTTACAGCAAATTTTTGTTGAAAACCCAGCAAAACTCTACGGTTTCGAGCAATAACAGTTTGGCATTGAGAATATCCAGCACCGCTACGCGGTGCAAGTAATTAGCTGCTCTTGAATTTCCCAGCACAACCAGAATAACCCCACTACACCAACCACCAATATTTACCTCAGCACTAATTCACACTACATAAATAGAACACTCATATGCTTGCCATTGCCAACTTGATGAATTTCATGGCTAATCTTTAAAAAAATACACCCCGCCAATAGCGGTAAATAATTCAGACTAAAGTGTCAAATTTTCAAATAGTTACCCCGACGAGTTGAAAAATTAAAGTTAGATGTCCGCTACCTCAGAGGCTGGTAAACTGGTAAGCACATGGGCCGATAGAAAACAGAGCAAGGAGGAGAAGTCACCGGAACTGGCGGCGGTTCAGATCCAATGGGTCTTGTCATCTGATTGTCACCAGAGCCTGATTGAAAATTTGCTAGACTCCATTAGCGATAATAGATCACTCAGCATTGCCGGTCGTGAGCATTACCTGTACCTAAGCTTTTTGATGCGATCAAGCAATCAACAGGTCAAGGTCGTCTAGTTTGTTTAGATGACACGGAATCAGCTAGAAAGTAATTTTCTGCAATCAATATCGACTATCGCCATATCTTTGCAAATAACACAGACGATAATACAAGTCGCAAAGCGTTGCATTTACCTCTAGCTCTCCTTTATGTAGTGCTCATTATTATCTTGAACTAATTCTTCAACTGAAATATCACTAAAACCAAGCTCCTTAGCGAACAGCAGTGCAGAATAAATACTTGAAAACAATCTAATCTCTTCAGGTTGTTGCATCAAAGCCTCCCATGTTTCTCTATCTTCACAGTAGATGAAGATCGCAGACCAGCCGACGCTGCTGACTATTTTGCACTCCGCTGTCGAGTGGGGGGATCCCTGGTGCTGCATGTTATGCATTTCCTTACTTATCTTGTTTGATGTATTGTGAACACAAGATAAATATAAATCAAATAGGTATGCCAAGGATGGATAATTACTGCAAACAATGCGTTCTTCAAGAATTCACAACAAAAAGCGTCTGCTATCAGTGTCGAGATATTGTCGATAAAATACGCCGATGTGAAATAGCGATGTATGTTGCCATGATCACCATAGTCAGCGCTTTAGCTATTACGCTTCTAACTAAGAGTTACTTTCCTGAAACCTTTTCATATTATAAGAGCATGTTTTTTATACTCTGGGGCACAGGGTTGTTCGTGTCTGTTTATTCATATGTCAGGGCCTTGCTTGTTATTGGAGTATTAGATTTTTAAGATATAGCTCTATCTGCACTAGTCTTGCAGTGGGCTCTGCTGTTTGAACATTTATGCATTTTTATCTCTCAAGACTGAGCTGACAGAGTTTAAGTAAGGTTTTCCAATTACGGGTAGTTGCTGTTAACACAAGCTTCTTTTCCAGCAAGTTATTGGTCAGTTTCGTTTTACCGTAGCCATTTGGGCAGTACAAGTACAGTTCTGTGCCCGACAGTTGCAACCTCTCTGAGCTATGCAAATAAGGCTGTAATAGCTGCAGAGCATTGTCAGGTGCTATCTCAGATAAAAAGCTCACCATCAATTTAGAAGAGTCTTGAAGCTGATCAATATCTTTAATAGATAAATTGGCTTGCACTGCCTCAAGCGCTTCGATGCTGCGAATTGTCACTGCTAGTTTAAAACCAAACTCACTCAATAAAGCTTGCTCTAGCTGCTGCTGTAATATTAAAGATGTTTCCCTGCTGCTAAAAAGCACATTTCCGGTTTGGATGTAAGTACTGATATCGGCAAAGCCAATCGACTCACAGAGCAGCTTCAGCTGTGCCATTTTGACTTTGTTGTGTCCGCCAACATTAATGCCACGCAACAATGCTAGGTACCTGTTCATGGCAGACATCCCTCTACCAGTATCAGCTTGCTATCGGTAGTACTGTGGCGTATAGCAAACAGCGGCTGAGCATCCGGGTCTTGTAGAAATTCATTTGCTTGGGCTTTACTGGGGAATTCAATTATAACAAATCGCTGTGGCTGCCAGTCCCCTTCTACTACGTCCGGCACTACGCCTCTGACAATGTATCTGCCCGAGTGTTTTTCAATGAAGGCGGGAATTTGCTCTATATAAACTTTGAATTTTGCAAAATCTGCAATGCTAAAATCTAATACCAGGTAAGCTCTCAATGGTCTCTCTCTTATTGTTGCAATAATTGTTTACTGCTCAGCACTTTTGCATACTCGCCATCTAAATTCGCTAGAGACATCGCATGTACTTCACTGGCAGATCTTTGCCTTGCAAAGTAATCGGCTTTATCAAAGGCAAAACAAGCATCTTCGCCCACTGTCACAGACAGACCCAAATTCCCCGCCGTTCTGGCGCTCGCCTCAACTGAGTTATTGGTCGATGCCCCGACTATGACTATTGATACAATCGACAGTTGTTGCAATTGCTGCAGTAAATCACTGCCGATAAAAGCACAGGGAACAAGTTTCTCGATACTTCTTTCACCTGACTTAGGTACAAAGTCCCGCTTAAACTCAAACCCTGACTGTTGCGGCCAAAATACCGAATCAACTTCAGATGATCGGTGTCGAATATGAAATATCGGTTGATTACCCTGTCGCCACTGCGCCAGTAATTTAAGCATTACCGACTGCGCTTCTGGGTTATTACGCGGCCCAAGTTTTGCGTCATCTATGCCCTGCTGTTGATCGATAATGATCAGTGCACTATTACTCTGTACCGCCATTTATAAACTCTCTAAATTCTTAAAACTTATGCCTTGGGTCTGATCCTTCGTACTCGTCGATTGTAAGACCATAAATATTGTAATCCAGCATCATGCCACGCAAATTTTCTGCATTGCGCAGGCATCCTTCTAGTTTAAAACCTAATCGCTGACAGACCTTGTTGCTGGGATGATTATGCTCCGCTACGCGAATCTCTACTTTTTGCATCTCTAACCGGGTAAAAGCATAATCGATCATGACTTTACAAGCCCTGCTAATTATCCCCTTACCTTGCATATTTTCTGCCAGCCAATAGCCTAGCTCAACTTTACGTAAATTGTGATCTATCAGGTTGAAACTTATAGACCCTACTAACTCCCCGTTGTATTCGATACCGCAGGCCATTTCCCGATGCTCGGCGAATCCCTGCAGGCTTCGTTTAATAAATGCAGTGGCGTCAGCTACCTTTTGATTCAAAGGTGGCCACACCATCCACTGACTTAAATAATCTCTGTTGCCATCAACTAGCGAAAAAAGTGCATTTGCATGTTCCGGGCTGGTTAATATCAGGCTAATCTGATCGTCAACCTTTTTACTAAACATCTGATAGTCCTTTTATTTTTCGGCTGAAAAACATAACAGTATAGGAAAATAAGATATTAGCAATCGATAGCCGTTTTCAAGAAGCCCAAATGCAAGACAAAAAAAAGCCACTAAATGTAGTGGCGAGAATTCACACTGAATTCAAAGGATATGGCATGAAAACCATAAAGGGATACAAATCTGTTAACCTGCTACTCCAACAAAGTCATACACCGGATCTTGCGCGGGCGTTTTAACTTTGTTCAAAAGCCGAATTCTATTTAGCTCTGCTGCCGGTCTGGTTGTATTTGTTAACCGCTCACTATTGGCAACTTGAGGCGCTAATTTTGCTTTAGCAGTTGAGGTGTTTCTATTAGCTAACATATCTGGCTCCTGCTAAAACTGGGTTTTTATCTTTCAATATTTAATCTTGAGTCAATTATATTGGTTTTCCACTGATATAGAAGTAATATAAACTCACAAACTTATAACCAAAAAGAATATAAGAACTCCACATCATCCTGCAACTTTTAGCAGCCCTATCAGTCTTAATTTGTGCAAATACCTGTAATTTACAACCTTTGAGGATCACTATGATATTCGGCTGGCTAAATGCAAAATTACCTGATGACACTTCGCGGCTTCAACAATCACCGCAGTTTAGCGCCGGTAAATTTCAAAATTTAAAACAGCATAAACGCAAGGGAAAAGCCGC
>ASZI01000012.1 GCA_000416315.1 Osedax symbiont Rs2
TTTTGTTTTTTCGCCATAACAGATTTAGGCAGAGCATTAAGTCGACTCGACCGGCCCTGGGGATTATTAAAAACGAATTAGATAATATGCAGACTTTTGATTTGCAAGCTGAGGATAAATTATATGCCTACTCAGATGGTATTATAGAAACTGCAAATCTAAGCAGTGAGATGTTTGGTCAGGAGCGTTTAATTAGTTGCATTGCCGGGATGTTAAGTGCGGATAAAAACATACAACAGATTGAAGATGATGTTGCTGTGTTCAGAGGCAACAAGGTCAAATGTAATGACCTTGCCTTGGTTGAGCTAAGCAGTTCAAATGGCGATAATAAAAAAAATATTAATGGAAAATCACCGCAGAACACAGGTTTTTGAACACTCCCAACCCCTCATCTTGAACACACTGAATCGACTGTAATTAAATGGAATTTATAGCAACAGAGCTAAACAGGGCATTTTTCAATTAGTCAGTATTTGATGCTTATGCTTAAGCCACTTCTTTAGTTTATTAGTTAAGATTTCTATATCAATAGGTTTGGTTACATAGTCACTCATACCGGCAGAATAACATTTCTGATCATCGCCGAGCATAGCGTTTGCGGTCATCGCTATGATTGGGATATCTCGATATTGCTCTCCAGATTTTCCTTTGCGAATAGCCGCTGTTGCCTGGTAGCCATCCATGGTCGGCATTTGACAATCCATTAACACCCAAGTGAATGGGTTCTCTGCACCGCAGTTAGCTAACTCATCCAACGCTTGCTGGCCATTTTTAGCTGCAGTGACTTGCAGGCCCATGTCATTGAGAATTAAAGTCGCGACCATAGTATTGACTTTGTTGTCTTCAACTAACAAGACCTTCACATTAGCGGGCCATGCAAAAGCAACGTCAGAACTTTCATTACTCAGTGCAGAAGATTTATGTAACTGACTGTTTTGGTGAGACAGCGAAGCTAAATATTGGTGGGTGATAATAGGGTCGCAGCAGTCAGTATGGATGGGCGTTGATTTGATTATCGCTAAGGCATCTAAAATATCCAGGCTTGTGACAGGTTTTGCGAAAAAAGCACTGAAGCCTAAATCGGTAAAATATTGCCTATCTCCTGGTGCGGATAAAGAAGTCATCATCACCATAGGGAGTTGTTTAAAACGCGGGTCAGCTTTGATGTTCTTGGCGAAGGTGGCACCGTCCATCTCAGGCATTTGCATATCGACAAAGATCACGTCAAATAATGGTTGTTTGTTGTCACTGCGCTGCTGCAGTGTTGATATTGCGACCCCAGCACTGCTAGCTTCCTCTACATGACAGTCCCAAAGTTCTAACTGGCCCCTGAAAACTTCCCGGTTAATGGCGTTATCATCGACTACCAGTACTGATAAATTACTAACATCAAAAGAGGGGATTACTTGCTGAGATTGAGCACTTTTTTCCAGGACAATACTAAACTTAAAACAGCTACCTTCACCTAAGTTACTGGTCACGGATATCGAGCCCTGCATCATTTCACATAACTGCTTGGCAATGGATAACCCAAGGCCCGTGCCACCGTATTTTCGGGTAGTAGAGGAGTCTACCTGGGTAAATTTTTGAAACAGTTTCTTAATGGCAATATCCGGTATGCCTATGCCGGTATCTTGTACAGAACAACTAAAGATTAAACCTGAACCTTCAGCCTCGAGCAGCTCTGCCCTAATTGTAATATCGCCCTTAGCTGTGAATTTAATTGCGTTGGTGACTAAATTAGCAATAATTTGTCTGATGCGATCAGGGTCCCCTTTAACCATAGTGCGCTCAATCTGTCTAATATCAAGAATGACTTCTAATCCTTTTTCTTCGACTTGCAGGGCAATCGATTCGGTAAATTCTATCAGTAACCTTCGCAAGTCAAAGTGCAATATTTCTAAATCGAGTTTGCCGGCTTCTACTTTGGAGAAATCCAAAATATCATTGAGTAGTACTAATAGTGATTTAGCGCTAGAACGGGCAACTACTGCCTTATGCATTTGGCTATTATCAAGATTGGATTTGATCAATAAATCCAGCATGCCCAAGACCCCGTTCATGGGGGTACGAATTTCATGACTCATGGTGGCTAAAAACTCTGCCTTTGCCAAGGTTGAAGCTTCAGCCTCGGCTTTAGCCTGAAGCAGTTTTTGAAACATTTTATGCAAAATGTTAGAGACCACGGCTAGAGTAGATAAAAAAACCGTAGAGGCGAGTAAAATCAGAGTCATCATCGCATGAGATGTATTAGCTGTTATGTGGACTGCCTCGTTGACAGCTAAGAAATAGGATGCTTGCATACCCATATAATGCATGCAGGTAATGGCGGCACCGACTAAGGCTGCAGAGCGCAGTAACTGGTTATGTATTTCCCTCCCAGAATTGGCATTAAACTTACCGACATGCAGGGCAATTATCGCTAAAACAACCGCTACAATGATGGACAAGAGAAAAGTCCAGGGATGGTAAAGCAAACTGAAATTACCATGCATTGCCTGCATGCCCATATAATGCATTACGCCGATGCCCGCGCCTAAAATAACGCCGGCACCAATCAAGTGCCAGAGCTGATAGTTATCGCGTTCAATGAAAAATAAGGCAACGCTGCTCGCTGCAATAGCGGGAAGAACAGATAATGCCGTGAGTCCAATATTATGATGAACTTCTACGGGTAGTGAAAATGCCAGCATAGCCACAAAATGCATCGACCATATCGCACATCCCATGGCTAAAGAGCCACCAAACAGCCACAAGCGCTTGGCGACAACAGATTCGCTATAGCGCATAGATGGAATCGTTGATAGACCCGCATAGGCGCCAATCCAGGCAACAACATACGAGGCTAAGACAATCCAGTAATTATAATCAGTGTTTAATGCCAAGAGTAGGTCAGTATTACTGTTTAAAAAATCTAACCCAAGCATAGTTAAGGTTCTCAATATGGGAAGGCTGGATAGCCAAAGAAACGATGAATCAATTATCAGCATAGACGCATGTAAGTATTAATCTAGTAATTGACCGGGTAAATCGGCGCTTAATATACATCCCTGGCATTTGCCAGGCTGTGTAGAGTTAAGGTTGATACTTATTTCCCAAGTACTAATGCACGGCTAAATTATTGATTGTAAAGAGAGTTAACTTGTTTGCAGAATCAAGGCTGCCCTTTGAGCAATACCGATCACAGCGAAGTTGCAGAAATTATTGTTTAGCAACAACGCTAACTGTCTCGCAGCAGTTGATCGAGTTTTGCTCTGCAATGACAATTGCAGATAATTTGTCTGCTCGATAAAGCCCTGTCAGTGCCAAAGATCAACTTAACTTTAGCAGTCAACTTCACATCAAAGCGCAACTTGGCACAGTTGTCTGGGCTTGCACTAAAACTAGCAACTATTAATTCAGTGACCTTAAGGGCAAGTAAAAACGTATCGATCAGTACTTTTAAAACTAGCCAATTTTTATTGGTGATGATTTTAACGACCATAGAAGCTGACCTGCGTCACAGAGGTTTTTTTGCAAATGTACGAGAAATTTGTATTTTTGAATCCTGTAAATTTTCGAGACGAATACCGATTTTTTAAGCCATAGGAGAAGCGTAAGCTAATTACAGCTGCTCCTAACTGACTGTTGCTGGATTTTGGTTTGAGTCACAGCTAAGGGGAGGCGGCGCAAGGGTCTAACTACTTTTGTCCCAAGGCAATTATCATCTGCCCTTATGAATATTGTTAAATTATAGTCTTTACCCTATTTAGCAGCATACAAGTTGCATGAAGATATGAGCCCACTTAAAGGAGCACTACAATGAACGTTAATCGGTTTATATGCAGTCTATTTTGTATTGTCATGATAATGCCGGATCTGAGTTATGCACTTTCACAAGATACTGTCAGTGAAGAACTTACCTCCTTATACCGTGCAGCAAGAAAGGTAATTTCGGTTAATCAAGGACACATCAATAAAGTGGACATTGGTGATAAAGGATTATCGGGAGAGGCGGTGACTGCTAAGGCACTGGAAAATTATGCTCAGGCGAGCGGCAAAGAATTGGACTCGAATAACTTAACCCCTGCCCAGCAAGCTATGTTAAGCGCGGTAAAAGAGGTCATGGACGAAAACCAAGACCTGATCAATGAGCAAGGTGTGGGATTTAAAGGTTTTTTACCGGCTATATTTGCCCGTCAATTAGCCACTAAATTTAACGGTAAAATGTCGGGAAAAATGAAAATAAAGCTAACAGCGCCAAAAAGTTATGTACGTAATAGGGCCAATAGACCCGATAAATGGGAGCACAACATCATAGAAAACATGTTCAAAAAAGTTGACTACCCTAAGGGCCAGCCTTTTTCAGAACAGAGTACCGTTAAGGGAAAAGATGCCTATCGCTTTATTTTACCTGAGTATTATGGACAGTCTTGCCTGGCCTGTCACGGTACGCCTAAAGGGGAGAGAGACATCTCTGGCGGCAAGAAGGAAGGCGGGGTACTAGGAGAGTTAGGTGGTGCGATCAGTATTATTATTTACCAATAACATTGATATGTAGAAGTGTAATATTATGAATATTTCAACCAAACTTGTTGTCGGTAATTTGACTTTCTCGGCCATTGTGGCGGTTGCTTTCATCTATATATTGTTCGGTGTACAGGCAACTTCAGATATAAGTATTGAACAACAAGAGTTTGTAAACCGGCAAATACAAGCAATTGAGCAGCAGGAAAAAATACTCCAGCTGCAAACCGACGAAACAAGTCGGCTTATGTTGATTATCGAAATTGATCGAGAGTTCAGAGACTTGCGTGCCTGGTTGCTGGATTTGTCAGTCAGTTGGCTAAATGAAGCTGAAGATAACGCCAATACTTCGCTCGAAGAATTGAAAAAGCAGTTAGATCAGTTGGCCAAAATCGATGCCAGTTTAGCTCAGACCTTGTCTGATAAAACAGACCAATTATTTGAGTTGATGCTTGAAGCGGTGGATTCTTATGTTGATGAAAACCGCGTACAAGGCAACTCATTGTTATCCGATGGGCGGATATTAGTTGAGGAGATAGAGTTGTTGATACATGATTTTCAACAACAAAGTCATGCTAAATTGGACGGACTTAATCAGCAGGCAAGTCAAGCAGGTAAAATCGTAACTTTGTCCGGCAATAAGGTAAAGCTTTCAGCAGATAATATCGTCACCAATAATTCCGCATTGCTCAGTGTCTCACTGTTTATTCTAGCGCTTATTGTCTTGTTGAGTTTAGCTTTCAGCTATTTGATGCGCCGTGAGCTATGTATCCCGATGGAGAGATTGCGCAACACGGTCGAAAGTATTCAGCAAAAATCAGATCTTACCCTTAGGTTTGAAGTTAGGTCCATGGATGAAATTGGTGTTACCGGAACGGCCTTTAACTTAATGATGGAGCAGTTTTCCAGTATCGTCAGTCAGGTCAGTGATGCCTGTTTGGAATTAGATCAGGCGATCTCAAATTTAGTCACCTTAATGCAACAAGCCAAAGAGGGAGTAGTGAAGCAACAGCAGGCAACAGTGCACGTGGCAGCGGCCATTACTGAAATGGCTACGACGGTGCAGGGAATAGCTGAGCACACTGAACAGGCCACTCATTCTACCGGTGAGGCCCAAGAGTCGGCGATCCAGGGGCGAAAAATGGTCGATAATTCGACAACAGAGACCCAAGAGCTATCGCAACTGATATCCAAAGCAGACCAGGCTATCCGAGATGTTGAAAAATTTAGTAATGATATAGGCACCGTGTTGGATGTGATCGGCAGTATCTCAAATCAAACCAATTTACTGGCCTTAAATGCGGCAATTGAAGCGGCACGAGCAGGTGATGCGGGCCGAGGGTTTGCTGTTGTCGCCGATGAAGTGCGCATGTTGGCACAAAAGACCCAGGAATCGACCACAGAAATAAACGACATTATTGCCAGCTTACAATCAGGTACTCACGATGCGGTAGACCTGATGGGTGATGGCAATAAAGAGGCTTTACATGTTTCAAAGCAAGCCGAAGAAACCGGGGTTTCATTTGAAACTATTGAACAAAAAATACATGAAATCAACGATCTCAATACCCTGATAGCGACATCGGCAGAAGAGCAAACAGTGGTTGTTGAAGATATTAACCATAATATCGTCGACATTAACGATAGCTTTGCAACTACAACCGCAGCCGTTGAAAGTACTATGAGTGCAAGTGAGAATATCCTCAAATTATCTCATCATCTCGCCTCGCTAGTTAAGCAATTTAAAGTTTAAACCAGTGAGTGAGGTTATTTTTATGCCCCTAAAAATTACCGATAGAAAAACATTCATATTAACCAACAGCAGTCGAAGGGCTGACAATAGCAATTAAAATCTACTGAGGAAGTAGTCTACATAGAACAGGTCAATAATTCAGATTTCTATCCAGCCTTAACTTGTTATTTCAGTACCGGCATTGGCTCCCACTGAAACCAGCAGTTGCTGTTTTCTCGCAGGGGTGCATTATAGACGTAGAGTTTTTCGAACCGAATAAGTGTTGTGTGGATGAAAGATATAAAATGGCCCCTAAAAAAAGGGGCACTATTTTTACAATAATATTATAAGGGCATTGCAGCCTTAACTGGTTCCTTTATTCCAAATAGGCTGGCATAGATGACCGGGATCACACATAAGGTGAGCACGGTGGAGAACAACAGTCCGCCCATAATAGAAATCGCCATAGGCTCCCAGAATTCACCACCTCCAAGATAGAGCGGCAATAAGCCACAAATGGTGGTTGCTGTGGTCAAGACTATCGGTCGCAAGCGCTTCTGGGCCGCCTCTATAATGGCTGTCACTGGTTGATCAGGCCTTATGTCTTGCTCAATTTTTATCCTCTCCAACAACACTATAGCGTTATTGATCACTATTCCTGCCAGTGAAATAATACCGAGCAAGGTCATAAACCCAAAGAATGACTGACCCACTAATAAGCCTGCTACTACCCCTATCATTCCAAGTGGAATAGTCAGCATAATGATGATTGATTTGCGGATAGAGTTAAATTGTGCGACCAGTAGCAGCACAATAATAAATCCAGCGATCGGCAGTTTATCGGCAATAGATTGGTTTGCCTTGCCAGAGGACTCCATCTCTCCACCGAGCTCGTAGCTGTAGCCATAGGGCCAGCTTTTCTGTTGCTGTTCAAGCCAGGGAATCAGCTGCTTAAATCCTTGGGTAGCCGTGATAGAGCTGTCGATTTGAGCACCGACTGTGACTGTTTTTAAACGATCGCGACGCAATATTTTGGCGGGTTGCCAGACCACTTCTATATCCGCGACTTGTTTTAATGGCACTGCAGTTCCACTGGCTTGAGAATACATCGCCAGGGCTTCCAACTTACCTATATCCTGGCGGTCCAGTGCATTGGTTCTCATCACCACAGGGATCACCAGGTCCCCTTCGCGATACTGAGTTAGCTCTACCCCCGACAAGCCTGTCTGCAAAGAGATAGCGATATCTTTACTGGTTACTCCGGCGCGTCGGGCACGGGTCTGATCAATGTTAATCAGCAGCTTTTTGATCGGTAGCCCCCAGTTGTCACTGATAGATTTCAATCCATTAACCGCTGCCATTTGCTGCTTTAGCCCAGTGACGATATCAAAAATTTGTTTTGCATCAGGCCCTTTAATACGTACTTCAACGGGGTTGGCAATCGCAGCACCGTTTTCAATTTTACGAACTTTTACCAAGACATCCGGGAAATGATCAAATGCATATTTTTCAATCGCCGCCATATTCTGATCAACCAGGGTATTTGAGCTGAGGTTAACCACCATAAATGCATAGTTGGAACTGGCAGGTTTGGGGTTGTGGGGTAATAAAAACCTCGGTCCTCCATTGCCAACATAAGTAACCCAGTTAGTGACCCCGGCGTCTCGCTCGGCATTTACTTGCAACTCTTTACTGATAAAAGCTTCTATCTGCTTGGTCATCGCCTGAGTTGTGGTAATGCGGGTGCCAACAGGCAGTTCTAGCTCCACTTTAAAGAAATCACGATCAGAGGGTGGGAAGAACATCTTAGGTACAAACTGCAGGCCCCAGATGGAAAACATAAACACTGCGCCAGTCACAACAATAGTCAGCCAGCGAAATTGAATCAGGCGCTGTAGCGCTTTGCGATAAAAACGATAGAAAGGGGTATCAAATGACTGCGGCCCTTTTTTAACTTTCATGAAATAGACACAGAGCATCGGAATGACAGTCATCGACAATACCCAGGAACACAAGAGTGTTATGGTCACGACTTTAAACAACGATGCTGTGTATTCACCAGTGGCTGATTCAGCCAAAAATATCGGTAGAAAAGCGGCAGCTGTGGTTAGAGAAGAGGTTAACAGCGGTATTTTAAGCTCATTCGCCGAATCGACGGCTGCATCGACAGGGCTCTTGCCTTCACCCATCTGCACCATTATATTTTCTGACATTACAATGCCATTATCGACTAACATCCCCAGGGCAATAATTAGTGCGGCCAGAGAGATTTGGTCGATGCCGATATCCAACAAAGACATGATCAAAATGCCGAAAATCATACTTGAAGGTATTAAAGCGGCGACTATTAAACCGGTGCGCAAACCTAGGCTCAGTAACATCACTATAGTCACTATGACAACCGCCTGGATTAAATTACTGGCAAAGTCATCCACTTTAACCGCTACATCTTTAGGTAAAAAAGACACTAAGGTGAAATCTACACCAATCGGATAAATGCTTTCCAGGCGCTGCAGCAGTTGCTGTACTTGCTGGCCCAACAGTATATTATTACCTCCATCGCGCATCGCCACTGCAATAGATAAACCTTGGACGCCGCTTAAGCTTACTTTGCTTTTTACCGGATCGTCATAGCCGCGACTGACATTGACCAAGTTGCTTAAGTACTGCACTTGATTGCTACCGGGTATTTGGATAATGGTCTTGCGGATATCTTCAGCTGATTCAAAGTTACCGGTCGGTTCCAGAGAGATTTTTTCTTCTCCCAGATAAATAGATCCGCCTGGAATGACGATGTTACGACTCGCCAGCTGATCGCTAAGTTGCGCAGGGGATATGCCTAGCTCAGCCAGACGGGCATTGTCGTATTCAATAAATATCCGCTCTTCCTGCTCGCCAAAAACGTCCACTTTGGCGCTCTCAGACAAACGTAATAACTCATCTTTTACCTGATCGGCAATTGTCTTTTGTTCGCTATAACTAAAACCTTCTGCGGTCAGACCAATAACTATGCCATAGACATCACCAAACTCATCGTTGACGATAGAAGTCTGCGCCTCAGCCGGTAAGCTTTCTTGCACCGTATCAATTTTGCGTCTTAAACTATCCCAAATAGGCCTCAAGTCTGAGTAACTTTCTTTGACGTTGGCGCTGATAATCGACACCCCGGTACGGGACTCACTATTGACAAAGTCTAACTCAGGTAACTCCTGGATGACTTTTTCAATTTTATCGGTGACCAGTAACTCAACCCGCTGTGGACTGGCGCCTGGAAAATAGGTAATGATTTGCGCGGTACGAATAATAAAACCGGGATCGTAGTTTTTGGGCATTTGTTTGTACGATGACAAACCTAATAAAATAATTACCAACAACAGCATCCAGGTGGTTCTGTTATTAGTAATCGCTAACCTTGTTATATTCAAAAAAATCTCCTGGGGCTATATTTCAAACCTACACTGCACAGTATCATCCCACACGGCTTCATCACGATGCCAGCCATACAAGATAATTCAGATTGCGCGCTTAAAATTTGACTAACATGCCATCTAAAATTTTGCTCATACCTGCAGTCACCACAAGTTCACCTTGTTGCAAACCACTGAAAACTTCTATGCCTAGTGGAGTAATCTCACCGATAGTGATGACTTTTTTTGATATTTTCCCTTTGCCTTCAGCCACTTTATTTAATACAAATACATAGTGATCTTCGCCTTCATTCAAGACAACGTTGGTAGGCAGATAAAAGCTTGGAGCCGCAGCAGTATCGATATTTAGTTCAGCACTAACTACCGCAGTCATACCCGGTAAGATGGTGAAATCCTTAGGCGTATCCATTAGAAAGATAACTTCATAGGTTTTAGTTAATTCATCAGCCAAGGTAGATACTTCGCTGAAGGTCAACTCAAAGGTATGTTCGGGGATAGAATTAAACACAGCCGTGACTCGATTTTGTTGATCACTTTTATTGAGCCGGATCATCATGCTTTCAGGTATGTCCACGATCAGTTTGATCTGATTGAGATCATGTAGTCTGACCACCGCGGATTTAGCACTGATTTCCTGGTAGCGCTCGGTATAAGTTTTTGCAATGACACCGTCAAAGGAGGCGATAAGCTCGGTGTAACGTAAATTATTTTTTGCCGCTTCCAGCTGTGCTTGCGTCGAATTGTAAGATGCTTTTAATTTGCCAAAGTCTACTTTTGAAATGTAATTCTTTTTAATCAGCGCCCGGCCTCGACTGTATTCAGATCTTGCCTTCTCATAGATTGCCCTGGCTTCATTTAGCTGGATAGAAATATCAGTGTCATCAAGCCTGGCAATAACATCACCTTTGACGACACTGTCTCCTTGCTTGACAAAAAACTCAGCCAGTTGCCCTGATACTTTAAAAGACAAATCTGCTTTTTGAGATGCATCCACTACCGCGGTAAACTCATGTTTTCGTGAAACATCGACAGGCGAAAGTAGCATTGTTCTGACCGGCCTTAATTGTTCTGTCAGCGTATTCTCTTGCTCTTTAGAACAAGAGATCAGCACTGTTGCACTAAGTGTTACTAACAATACAGTGCGCATTATTGATGCATTTATGTTCATACCCTTACCTATATCCATACTCTTGGTTGAAATTAATTAGTCGATTTTATGTCAGAGAGCTTTGCTACAAAATTTGTCACCCATACATCTAATAACTGCTGCACCGCCAGAACATTGTCCGAACCGCTGTTTGCGACAGTAGCATCAACATATTTGGTGGCTATCAGCGCAAATATTCTCTGTTGTTGCTCTCCGATCAAAAATTCTGCTTCGATAGAAACTTCTGTAATCACATCTTTTTTATCTGTCACTTGCAAATATGCGGCGTTTCCGGCGTTGAGTACAATGCGAAACGGAATAAAGTCGGTCGGCGCTAATTCTGGAGCAGAAAAGCTGATGCCTGAAAACGCGCCTTTAATTGTCAAAGTTTCAGATCCGGCACTGTCGACGATGTTGAAACCATTTTTTTGTAATTTTTGTCCTAGTTGAGCGTGAAAATAACGCGACAATCCCGCCAGTTGCTGCGCATTAAAGTTAGCATTAGAGGCAGGTGATAGCCACATTTCAAAGGGGACTAAGTTTATGGATTTTACTTGCGCTAACGCTTCACGATCAGATGCATCTACATTGTATGTCTTAGTGTAATCATAGTCTTTGGAATCAACAAAGCCTTGATAGCTTGAAAAGTACCCTGAGTGTTGCTGCGTTGTCGTAGTGGCACAGCCACTGAGTAAAAATAATGCCAGTAAGGTAAAGGGTAGTAGTGGAGAGTTAATTTTCATAATGTTCTCGTATAATTAGGTTTAAGTAATATCTAAATATTTAAGTCAGCCTGCTCTTGGAATAACTAAGTCAACCAGCGCAGCATTGTCTGAATAACGACTGCATTTGCTATATCAATAAAAAATGCTCCCACTAAAGGAACCACAATAAACGCTTTTGGTGATGCTCCAAATTTCTTTGTTACAGCCGTCATGTTGGCAATTGCAGTGGGCGTGGCACCTAGGGCCAGTCCAGAGTAGCCCGAGGCGATAACGGCGGCGTCATAGGTGCTACCAAGCAATCTAAACACTACAAATACTGTGAAAAAGACAGTGAGTAATACCTGTGCTAACAACAGTAATAATATAGGTGCCGCCAAATCAACCAGCGACCAAAGTTGTAAGCTCATTAATGACATCGATAAAAATAAGCTCAAGCTCAGATCTGAAACCAGTGCCAATGTCGGTGTATTACTGGGCCAGGGAATATGCTTGAACAATAGAGGAATACTATTGGTCAATATAATCCCACCAAATAAACAGGGGACAAACACCGGTAACTTTATTGCAAAATAGGCCAGCAATTGATGAAGATAAAGTCCCAGCCCTACCGCGACACTCAGCACCAGCAGTAAGGTCAAAACAGAGTCGACGCTAATCTTTTGCTGTTCTTCGTCCGCCAGACCCACCGTAATAGATTCACAGCTTGATGAGCTTAAGTTGTGTTTCTTGATTAAGTATTTTGCTATAGGGCCGCCTATCAGGCCTCCCAGAACTAATCCAAATGTGGCACAAGCTATGCCAATTTCAATCGCGTTTTCAATGCCGTATTGCGTCTTAAACATCGGTGACCAGGCAATAGCGGTTCCGTGTCCACCACTGAGGGAGACTGATCCACCGAGAACGCCGGTAGCTACAGGTAAATCTGTGGCCAATGTTACTGCAACGCCGGTCAAGTTTTGTAGCAATAAATATACAATCGCCAATACCAATAATATTACTAAGGTCTTTCCGCCTTCCAATAAAGTGCTAAATTTTGAATTTAAACCAACGGTAGTGAAAAACACCACCAATAATACATCGCGCTGCATCAGTGAAAAGCTAATGCTGTAATCAAATACAACATAAAGTAAGCTAAGCACAAGCGAGACTATGATCCCACCACTGACCGGCTCAGGGATATTATATTCTTTTAATACATGCACCCGCTTAGTGAGAAATTTACCCAAAAACAGCACTAGAATAGCCAGTATGACAGTTTGTCTTGCGCTGAATTCCATCGTTAAATTAGTCCCTGTATTTACTGCTGAAAATCAAAAATGAGTAACAGTAGTTGTTAAATATATATTTAATCCATTATTAACTGTCAAAGTCAGTGATTGAGAAGTGTAGCTGGTTGTTTCCTAAGCCTAAGAAAATAATGAATTTTATAATACATCTGCGCTTGATGAAAGTTATTATCTGCTCCCCGCTTAGTTGATGATGTAAAACTGCTCTAAAACCTGGATAAACCCATCAGCGGCTAAACATAAGCTGGATATTTTTCTTAAGTGGTAGATATTGCCGACGTTTTTAATCTGTTTCTGGGTATAGACTTTAGTTGTGCTGTCGATTCAACAGCGGCTAAAAAAAGTCTGAAAAACGCCAGCAAAAAATCTGAGATGCTAAGGCTTGACTATTTTTCGACGATAAAATGGCCTCTATACCGGGGGTGTTGGAGCAGACCTAAGGGCAGTTTTTCGATTAACTGACAGCGACGAACTGGCCTGAGACAAGCACACACTTTTGGCCATTGACTACAAAGTAAGTCACACCGTTTTCTGCGAAAGATACAATACTTGTAGCAGCAACTGAGTTGATATCTGCAATGACTAATCCCAGTATGATTCCTGTGGCGACATAATAGCCACGGCTGTAACTGTAGTTGTTCCAATGTGTACGCCTAATGACGGCTCTACCGGGGCTTATAATAGGTTTACGCAAAGCGGGAGTCTGTATACGTTTGTTGTGTGTAATACCTGCAGCAACAGCTTGAGTCGTCGGCACTGATAAAGTGAGAGCGATGGTGACTGTTAGTAGAAGATTCTTCAGCATTGTATAACCTCTTTGGAATTACTTATTGGTTAATATATGCAGCTATTTTAGATAAAGCGGCCTTAAAACTCTATGCAATGACCGCCAACTTATATTCGTTTGGTGACAATTTTTGTCGGATAAGAGCTGCGAGGGTAAAGCTGATAGTTGAACTTGAGTGTTAGCTTTGTGCATTTTTTAGCCCTGTGAGCACAAAATAATGCACATTGTTGAGTTGTTAATCTGCGTACTGACTGGCCCGTTGTTGCGGGCAATATGCTTAGATATTTATAATGAATGTCTGGATTTTTGTCATCCGAGCAATTTAACGGGCAATATCGAGCATGCGCTTTTTTGTATACAGCAAACGTATTAGCTCATATTCGAAAGGAGAGCCAGTGTCGTAATAGCGAAAACTGATGTTGTGACGACTGTTAATTGCATCCGCCAGATAAAAGGCCAATTTACGTTTACTGTGCTCATCCAGGTGCAAAATATCCACCTCGCTAAAGAACAAGGAATCGGTAATAGCGCCAGTGGCGTCTCGCAGATTGGATGGTCCAAATACGGGTAATACTAAGTAGGCGCCATTACCTACGCCGTAATGTCCCAGCGTTTGTCCGAAGTCTTCCTGGTGCCGGTAAATTCCCAGTTTAGTAGCGACATCAAACAAACCACCTATGCCTAAGGTCGTGTTAATAATAATTCGCCCTGTAGTTTCTAGCGCAGGTTTGGGTTTTAGTTGCAGCACTGCATTGCTTAGGTTGGTGATTTCAAAGATGTTGTTGAAAAAATTAGCTATCGCATTTTCAACAGGATCAGGTGTAACAGCTTCATAAGCACTGGTGACAGGCAAGTACAGATAACGATCAAAACCGGCATTGAATCGATAGACACTGCGGTTGAAACCCTCAAAGGGATCATAGATGTCAATGACGTAATCGACATCGTCACGCACCACAGTATCGACAGGGTGTTGGGCAGCAAGTTCATTAGGCTGCTTTTTAGCGACGCTGCTACATCCAGAAATAAGTAACAAACTAGCAACTAGGGTGAATGACACCAGCTTAACGTTGCGGTTAATAAAATGAAAAATACGCTATTGCTCCTGCGCTTTAAAATAATTAAGCATAAACTCTATGTTCTCTGAATAGCCCATGTTGCCAAGGTGACCGCCCTTGGGATAAATATAGGCCCTGGACCCAAAGGTATTGCGAAAAAAATCGATATCGCCAGGAGCGAGAATAATGTCATCTTCATTGTGCACTACGGCTATATTCTTGGCAGTGTGTAGATAGTGCTCAATACTGCTTAAACTAGTGCTGAATTTTAAGTCTTCCTGAGTTATGCCAGGGTTTATGGAGCGGTAAAAGGGATAGAAACGCTCTGTAAAATAATCGCTAAAACTAATTCGCGAGGCTACTTTAAAGTAGCCGGTGGTGGACTCAGTGGGATGCAACTGGTGATTTTTAGGGAGTATATAACCGGCATTGGTTGCAATATCTGAGGTGAATATCATATTCGCTGAGGACAGGCGAAATGAAATCCCAATAAGAGCGGCTAATCTGTCAGTATCTATCTTCTTATTGTTGTCCTGATAAATTCGATAAAGAAAATTGTCATTAAAATCAATATGTTCAGAATTCTGGTAGATTTTGCTAAAATCTTGCATTAGTTCATCGAAGAAAGTGTTGAAGCCCTGCACCCCCCCTGAGATATTGTCTGTTAATAAATCATCGAGTATGGAAACTGAATTAAACAAGCTCACAGGCGGGTTGATCAGTAAAACTTTTTTGAAGTTAAATGTCTGTTTTTGTGTATCTAGTTTAGCGACAAAGGCCGCCTGAGCACCGCCCAGGCTGTATCCGGTAAGGTAATAGTTTGAAATTTTCAGTTGGCTACTGAGCTGCTGTCGAATTCTTTCCATGACAAAATAAAGATCTTTACTGTCTTGCACAAGATGTCCGGGTACCTGAGTGGAAGATGCGTTAACAATAAAGTTGGCGTAAGTAGGCGAGGGCAGTGATACAACGTGGAACCCGGCTCGGTAAAAAACTTTTTCTAGCAACTGCATTTTTGCACTGCGGTGGCTAGCGCCGGTGCCTGCGATAGAGAAAATCAGCGGCGCCTTATGGGCTTGGCTTATTAGGGTGTAATTGAGAGTATTGATAGGAAAAAATTTTTTAACCGGACGATTTGCAAAAATAGCGATGCTTTTTTCCGACCTTGGAATATCTTTGGCTAAGGCAGCGGCATCATCTTTTGGTGTTCCTACCACAGTGGCCACAATAGGATCATCGATCGGGTAGCCATACTCCCCGGTTGCGTAACACAAGTTTGAGAGCATCAAAGGCAATATATATAAAAGAATACGTTTCATATCAAATCTATAAGTGAGTAAATTAAATCTCAGACACTTTATGAGATAGATTTAATGCTGTCAATTAATAAGGGGATATGTGATTAAGTGTGCTGTGCCTATGGCAGCGAGACAATGCTAATAATAGGCAGAAAAATAACCCAGTTGCTATACTATTGGCGCTAAGCTGCTAATATTGTGCAATAAATTAATGGCTACAACATGCCGCTTTAAAATCGAATGCTATAAATAGGATATTTAACATGAAACAAGGTTTACTGGTTCTAGGATTGATTCTGCTAACGGGCTGCGCCATGGCACCTAAACAAGAATTAACCGACTATAAGGCACATTCAAATGCGCTAACTGGAGTGGCTATGTGCGCCGATGCTGGGCACGTAACAACAGCACAAAGCGAAGAGCTAATGCAGATAATGTATGGACGTTTAGCACAAGATTATAGCTACGACCCAGAAAAGAGGGCGAGCCAATACAGTGCCAGGCTTGATGAATTAAAAGTGCAATTAGATCAGGCGGATGCTACTGGTTTAGAGTTTTTCGAACAGGTCTGCAAGCAAATCCCTTCGATGTTAGCCTACAACCGCACGGCAAAAGATAATATAAAAGTTCCCCAATTCGATTAGGCAGAGCCCAGTTATTAATAATCGAACTGCTTGTATCGGTCTACCTCTGCTGATCAACTAAGCAAGAGTTACACTGCGTCTAATTTGATCAAAGCGAGTGTTTCTATTAGTTAAAATTCTACAGGCTCAGTTGCAAAAGGATAACGCAGCTGAGTTTGAGATCACTTATCTTTATTGACCTATAAACCCTCAATTAACTTTGCTGATTAACGCAACCTTTGCTTTCTATCATCGTTAGCGTATTGCGATTGGCTGCTGCCCTGGGCTTATCGATTAGAAGAATCACTGCTGGTCAGAATCGATACCGATTGGGAAAACAATAAACACAAATTAATTTTGGTCTGGCGATGAAACGATTTGATCGAATAACTTCACTGTTACTATTATTACAAACACGATCGGTTGTCACCGCGCGATTTCTAGCAGAATATTTCGCGGTGACCGAGCGTACTATCTATCGCGATATCAGAACCCTTGAAAACGCCGGTGTTCCTATAGGGGCCGAAGCAGGTGTAGGTTACTTTCTTGAAAAAAGTTACCGCTTACCGCCTGTCAGTTTCACCCTCGATGAAGTGGCTTCGCTGTTGCTGGGAGAAAAATTGCTGATGTCGAGCCTGGATGTCAACTCATTACAAGATTTCAAGCAGGCACTGAACAAGGTCAGGGCGGTTATAGATAGTAGTGATAAAGATTACCTAAGCTCCTTTGATGCCAATATTGAAGTACTGCCCACTGGCAGTCACTTTCCGATTGATGATAGTGACTGGCTTGATCAAAAGCACAGCGCTAATCTGCAGGATACTCAGCAGCGTGGTTCGATTAAAGCGCAGGGGATGCCACACAGCGGTGACCGATGGCTGCGTGAATGTCGAAGTGCACTACTGCACCGACAAGTGATTGAAATAGATTACGCCGCTATAAGTAAGCAGCATCACAGCAGCAGGAAAATCGAGCCCATTGGGCTTTTTTATTACAGCTGGCACTGGCATCTCATTGCCTGGTGTCGTCTGCGCAGAGCCTACCGGGACTTTCGCCTCGATCGTGTTCAATCTTTTTCAATCCAGGCTGAGCAATTTCCTGGCCACAGCAGACTGACCTTACAGCAGTACCTGAATGAGCAACCCAATCAAGATGAACTGCTGGAAGTTGAATTGTTTTTTTCTGCACAAGCTGCGCGATTTGTTGGTGAACAGCGTTATATGTTCGGATATATTGGTGAGGAGCAGCAACAGGACGGGGTGAAGATGCGCTTTATGACCCATGTCCCGGAATATATGGCTCGCTGGCTGCTGCAATATACCGATGAGGTTGAAGTGATCAGCGGTGACTCAATAAGAAAGGCGCTACAGCGGTTCTCGACGCAGCTTTGTACACACTGGGACAAAAAATAAAAAACCTCCTGACATAGGGTTGTCAGTAGTGACTGTCACAATCGATTCAACGGTCAAACACCGTTCACAAATGCCCGAAGTTGTTTCGGGCAGATGAATCAATTGGAGATATGTTATGCAAAGAACCCCAGTCAATCCTTGGTCTTGGTCACAAAAAATCGGCTACAATCAAGGCGAAATACTCGAGGGGGCCAAACGGCAACTGATCTGTGCTGGTCAGACTTCTGTTGATGGCGAGGGCAACCCGCAGCACTTTGAAGACATGCGCAGCCAAATCGCCCTAAGTTTGGATAACTTAGAAGCAGTGCTGAACGCCGCTGATATGGGGCTGGCTAACGTCACCAGGCTGAACATCTACACGACAGATGTGGATCAGGCCATGCAGCACTTCGATTTACTCGGGTGTCGATTCGGGCCGCTCAACGCCTCTCCTCCAATGACCTTGCTCGGGGTTACCCGTCTCGCTATCCCACAATTGATGTTCGAAATTGAGGCGACCGCTGCCGACTGATCTGCGTATACATCGATGCTGCCAATATCTGGCAGCTAGTAGATCACGGGGCATTTGCAGCTAAAATTTAGGGTTTAGCTCAAGTAGAGGTTTAACCCGAAATTTTGTGAAGATGCAGTGCCTGTTCGATTGCTGGCAAAAAAATTGCGGCTTGAGTATTTGCAGGCAAGACCTGAGGGCAGTGATTACAAACGCTGCCACCAGGGGATTTTCTTACACATTGGCACTTGTTGGCTAAAAAGTTCGTATAACTGTTGCATATCCCGAAAGTATTCAATCTTCAAACTGCTCTGTTCACTCATTAATATAAACACCGAAATTTTTTTGCCGCGACGTTTGTAGAGTAATATTTTGAAGTCAGCGAGTAGAAACTGTTGCTGGGTTAAGGCGGATTGTAAAGTGACTTGTTGCCCATCAACTGTCAATTCTCGGCTGCTAATTTCAGCCATCTCTGTGCGAACAGTGGTTGCGCGAAATACTGCCACTAAGGCGAAGATAACCAGAGCCCAGGGCCATTGCAGCCAATACTCCGCCACGGCAACCGCCAGGATAATAGCAATGCTAAAAGCCATCTCCAACTGCTTAAATAAATAACTGTATAGGCTGTTGTCACTGGTTTGATAATACATATTGGCCCTTTGGATAATGTCTGTTAGCGAGAACCAATCAACGGATTGAGCGGCTTGTGTGCTAAATAGTGGCAGCAGGGCAGCCGCGCTGTAATCAAGGCTAGCGTAACAGCACTCTAAAAAGCTAACGAGTGTAACTTATACAAGCAAATTCGATAGAGCCAACCAGCAGTTATTTTCCGCCACTGACCTATGCACGGC
>ASZI01000013.1 GCA_000416315.1 Osedax symbiont Rs2
AAATAGACTCAGTTGTCTATAAATAGGATAGGTAGCACAGCATGTAAATCCTAATGAACATCCTATATTCAAATATTTAGAAGAGACAGCTACCTCAGATACTGCAGCCCATTGGCTAGCTATCCAAACCACCGCCATCTTTAAAAATCAGGGAACATATTTTGCAAAGTAACTGGGCCAGCTATGTATTTTCAGGATTATGCCCTTTACAAGATACCGGCCCATTGGCGCCCAATACTAAGACCCAACCTTAGAGGATATCACTGAGCCTTGTAAAACATTGCATCTGCCAGGGTTGTTTAACCTTAATCACAATACCCCTGCAGATGATGTCAGCTAAGGCGCAATCATATGTCGCCCTCTTCTTACTGTGGTTAGCTAGCAGCTAATTTCTTTTTTGGATCAAAAAAAGGTTTTTCTACGACAGTGGCCGTGGCACTCCCTTTAGATGTTACAACCACAAAGTTTGTGCCTAATTCGGCAAACCCTGTCTCAACCATCCCCAGAGCAATGTTCTTTTCCAGGCGCGGTGAGAAAATAGCAGAAGTCACTTGCCCTACTTTAACGCCGTCTTTTTCTAATGCCCAATAATGGTTATTTGAGCCGAGCATCGCCGGGCCATCAATAATCAAGCCAACATGCTTACGACTGACGCCCTGCTGGCGAATCTGTTGTAATGCAGTTTTGCCAATAAAGTCAAAATCGCCATCCAGATCAATTAATCGATCCAACCCGAGCTCATAAGGGTTGGTGTTGATGTCCATATCAGCATGGTAAGACAACATGCCAGCTTCGATGCGACGAATTGATGAAGTATGACCTGGCTGTAAACCTAAAGGCTGCCCTGCCGCCATGATCTTCTCCCACAATAAATCTCCTTTTGAGCCGTCTTGTAAGTACAATTCGTAACCCAGCTCACTTGCCCAGCCGGTGCGAGAGACGATTAATGGTATACCGTCCAGATCATATTCGCGATGCCAGTAATATTTAAGATCAGTAATGCTGTCGCCAAACAGAGCTTGCATGATTTCGCCGGACCTAGGTCCTTGTAGCTGCAACGGCGAAACATCGGGTTCAGTGATTTTCACATCCAAGCCAGAATTAACTGCCACACCCTGAGCCCAGAATAAAACGTCACTGTCGGCCAGAGAAATCCAAAAGTGGTTTTCAGCCAGGCGTAATAAAATCGGATCGTTGAGAATGCCACCCTCAGCATTCGTTAGCAGTACGTATTTGCATTGACCTACGGCACATTTGGTAAGATCACGTGGGGAAAGCAACTGAACAAACTTTGCGGCATCCGGGCCAGTGATTTCTACCTGGCGCTCGACAGCAACATCGCAGAGGATAGCGTGATTGACTAAGTTCCAGAAATTTTCAACTGGATTGCCAAAGTCTCTGGGAATATACATATGGTTATAGACCGAAAAATCTTTAGCACCCCAGCGCACTGTGGCATCAAAGTACGCTGACTTACGAATCTGTGTGCCAAAGCCAAATTCCTGTTCTGTACTCATTTTGTTATCCTCATATATACAATCTGTTGGGTTGGCAGGAATTGTTTCCTGGCAGAATTAATTACTAACAACAGCATATGAGAAATCCATTATTAATATGGACTAAAGACAGTAGCAGATTTGACCTTTAAGTCTGTTTGACTCTAATAATAAGCTTGTTTGGACTTAACACCGCAAAGACACAATCAGTGACCTTTGTTCTTTGAATTGGATGGATAACTTATTTGTTCAGGCCGAGGGGTTTATAAGTATTGCAAGGTTAGGTAGCACAGATTTTACTTTTCGGGTGACTATATAAATAAAGTAACGGTCGACACCAATTTCGGCCTTTAACAATTGCTCAATTAAACACTGAAAATCAGTCAGGTTATTGGTAATGACCTTCATCACGTAATCAGATCCACCGCCAGTGGCGTCGCATTCAATAATTGCGTCGACTTTGTGGATATAAGCCTCAAATCGATCAAAATCAGCTTTGCTGTGATGCTTTAGAGAAATAGTCACAAGCACTTTAGTTAGGTCCACAATACGCTCGAGATCAATATCAGTTCGATAACCAGTGATAAGTCTGGATTTTTTAAGCTTATCTAAGCGCACCCAACAAGGTGTGGGTGAAAGATTAACCCACTCTGCCAACTTCGACTTACTCATTTTCCCATGTTGCTGTAAAGCAGCCAAAATGCGGATATCTATGGCATCCAGAGCAATTTTTTTCATTTTCGTTTTTTCTTTATTATGAATGACTTATTGATATAGTGGCATTTTGCCGATATCGAGTGCAATGCATTTTTGAAGTTTTCCTATGGCTGATCCAGATAACCGAGCTATATTTTTAGGCCAGGTACAATTTATGAACAACCACATGATCTTGTATGGCTATTTTTATCTAAATTTTAGTTTTGTACGCATAAAAAACGTTTTCAGCGCATATAACATCGCGATCAAGTTGCTCAAAATCAGCATTGCAGATAAAGCTAAATTGCTAAATATATGTACTTTTACAGATATTTTCTGCCGGTTCTTTTCATCACAGCTCAATCATTTTCGGCCTTTAAATTCGAAACTTAATCCCTTAGCACTTCGATTGGGGAAACCAAGCCAATAACTATGCTCCTTGGTTGGTTTTTTCTGCTGATCGAGACTGTAAACGCCCTCTGCAGAATCTGTAGTTAAATCTAGATAACGCATTTTCTGTTGTTGATTTTTTAAATAAAGGTCCATAAATGCAGTGCTAAAATGTTGCGCGATATTGTTCATTCTCACTGAATCCCAAACGGGGTCGCCATAGTGTTCGAAAGGCGCGAAGCCAATAGCCTCACTGTATTTCCATGACTCTTTTGGTGCAGGCATAGGCGCACCTGCATTATGATTAGCAAAATGATAAGTTAATAAATAACGGTCTGTATTTACACTGTCTTCATAGAGTGATTTAACGCCCTTTTCATAGCCTGAGACATCATCATCTGATCCAGCAATGTACAGCATTGGAATCTTTATTCCCTCAAGGCCCTGTTTATCCCAAAAGTCATGATTTTTTCCCCAAGGTGCAAAAGCTATTACGGCTTTCAACCTTGAATCGATCAAGTCAGTGTGCGCTGGACTACCGGCTTTATGCACATTCAGAGCTCCGTTAGGGGCCCCCCATGAATAATCAATCCTCTTTTGAGTAACCCCCGCCCCCGCCGAAATAACGGCGCCGTAGCCTCCCATAGAGTAACCAATTAAGCCAGTCTGATCCGCATTAACCACCCCTTGCAGAAAATGACCTGTCTGCTTAGAAAAGCGCTCCATTTCATTTAAAACAAACATTTGATCCACAGACCTGTTCAGCAAAGTGCTAGCGAATGCTTTTTTATTCTCATAAGTACTGTCTGTATGATCAATCGATGCGACAACGTAGCCTTTGGATGCCAGGTTTTCACCTAAATGGCTCATCAGAAAACGATTCCCCGGATAACCATGAGATAAAATAATTAACGGGAAAGCGTTTGCAGTCTCAACTGGCTCAGCATCACGTTGCGCCCGGCCCGTTAAAGTGACCTTTGTTTGCCCATCCCTTAGGTATACCCCTTTATATTCGCCTCTTTGTGAAGTACTGCTTTGTGCTGGATACCATACCTCTAAGGTCAATGGACGATCATAAAGAGGTAATTTACCCTCTTTATCAATTGACAATACATCCAGCTGATTTTTATGGGATACAGAAACAGTTCGCACCCCAATTGAATAATCCCCAAACTTGGCCAGCTCTGGTGCATCGGGGCGAACTTGATCGATCGGATTGGCCAATAACGTCGAACTAGCAACAACCCCTGCGACAGCAGTACTCAATTTAAGCATACAAATTTCCTATTGTTCATGGGTCGTTTGGAGGCTGTCGTCACTTGCAACTTATATAATTGCATTAACTGTTGCATGACATACAGCTAATTAGCTCGAATGTATTATTGGAACAAAGAATCGCAAGTTAAATCTAACAACAAACAAGTTTCGTGACTGCCTGCAACTTAAACGCATGGGCAAATCCAGTCTTTTCCAGAACAGGTTTTATTTCCTGGCACTAGCGGTTTAATAACTCTGCATTGGTTGGGTATTGCTTTAGTAGTTCAACAAGTTTTCGGGCGCTTTCTAAAGGTTTAAGATCGCTAAGCTCCCTGCGCAGTGCTCTTACCTGCTCGATATCTTTAGAATTTATCAGCAGCTCTTCACGGCGGGGGCTGCTTTTTGCAATGTCTAACGCTGGAAAAACTCGCTGATTGGCGATCTCCCGTGATAAAACGATCTCCATATTTCCGGTGCCCTTAAATTCTTCAAAAATTACCTCGTCCATGCGGCTGCCAGTGTCCACCAGAATAGTCGCTAAAATGGTCAATGAACCACCATTTTCTATCTTTCTGGCTGCGCCAAACAGCTTTCGAGGTATTTCCAGTGCTCTTGCATCAAGTCCACCGGAAATTGTACGACCGCTGCTCTTTCGCTCTGCATTATGTACCCGTGAGAGCCTGGTGAGGGAATCGATCACAATCATTACATCTTTACCTTCGCCAGCTTCGTGGCGGGCGATGTTAAGCAGTTCATTGGCAACACGCACATGCTGCTCATAGCTTTCATCTGAAGATGAGGCGTGTACTTGTGCCGACACACTGCGCTTAAAATCAGTCACTTCTTCCGGTCGTTCATCAATCAGTAGCGCATACAGTTTTATCTCGGGATAGGCATCGCCCACCGCCTGACAAACATGTTTTAACAAGGTGGTTTTCCCACAGCCGGGCGGCGCAACAATCAAACCTCGCTGGCCCCTGCCGATAGGTGTGAGCAAATCCATCGCTCTCGCGGTCAGTTGCTGTGAGCCTGATTCCAAGCGGATACACTGGGTTGGATTGATGGCGACGCCCTTTAAAAAACGTTGTGATGGGCTTTCATCCGGGTCAAAATTGGCCGCTTCAGCTACTTTATTTGAAACTTTGTTTCTTTTAATCTTTAAAGATAATGTTTTCTTAATCATAATATCGATTTATAGCTCTGGAAAATTAAGTTTTTAGATCTGCTTGCTAATTGACGCATCAAACAGCCCGTTTAACGCCATGCCACACATGTTTCTACCGCCACGCAGAGTCAATAAAAGTAGCAGGTATGCTTTAGCCTTTCAGGGGCTTTTTCCCTACAGTAACGATGCGAGGGTATTATTATGCCATCCCGGCAGCGATGCCAAGACGCTGTACTTGTTCCTGTGCAGTCCGATTGTACTTCAGTATTTTCTATACACACTGCTGTTGAACCCATTGTAGCTGATGTCTATGAAGTTTATGCAGTAACTAGATTGCAGCTAAAAAGCTTGCCACCTGCTTTTTGCTAACACGGCTCAACTTTTTCATAGTGGCAAAACTGATATCTTCGCAAGCATAATCTGCATAGATTTTATCCAACATCGAAAGCCAAATAGCCGACGTCATCTGCGCGTCATAGAGTGCACGGTGAAACTGTCCATCAACCGGCAAATCAACATAGTTGACCAAAGTACCTAGCTTATGGTTTGGCGCATCTTGAAATACTCGACGACTGACTAACATGGAACAACAAAACTGACCTTTATAAGCGCGCTTGATAAGCTTCATTTCACTGTCCAGAAAGCGCTGATCAAAACTGGCATTGTGTGCCAGCAAATTAGCATCGCCAAGAAAATCGGTAAATTGCAGCATAACTTGCTCGCAAGGTGCTGCTTCTTCCAGCATTTGATTGCTAATGCCGGTGAAATTTTCAATAAAGCCACTGACTCTAAAACCTGGATTCATCAGTGCTTGGAACTCATCTACGACTACTCCTTTTTCTAAACGCACCGCTCCTATTTCAATGGCCCGGTCCCCATAATCAGGTGACATTCCGCTCGTTTCAAAATCAAGTACTACCAGGGAATCAGCTGAGACCATGTTTTATCCTATTTTTCAGGCTATTAGCCCTTTGCTTTATTAATAAATTCAGCCCGCTCGCGCTGTTAAAGGCATTTCATAAGTACCCTCAATAACTATCAGTACTATAAACGCTAAAATTAACCTAACTGATCTAACATATCTTGAACAATGGGTACTAAGGCATCAGCTAGTAATTGATGCTGATCTTTTTGCCAATGAATACCTTCTTCTGTGCAGGAGGTCACAACAGAACCTGCATCAAAAAACGCACAACCTATTTGCTGTGCATACAAGGCATAAAATTTGGCAAATTGCATTGATTTTGCCCCAGCCCCGGCATACATCTTTGCATAAGCACCTACTTCATACACCGCAGGCGGCGCTATCAACAACACCTTAACTGATTTTCGCAATGATGAGCTTTTGTATTGTTGCGTTTGTTCAGCCAGATGGGCCGCGCTTTTAGCCACATCATCGACACAAAGAGCAAAGCGCTTTTTTAAATCATTAGTCCCCAGCAGGATCAGCACTAAATCGGGAGCGTACTTTTCGACACAGTCTTTTAAATATCGCTGACCATTTTTATCCCCTTGAAAAGGGTTATTATGAACAAGAGTTCGCCCCTGCTGCCCCTCTTCAATGACGTCTGCTTCGCTAGCTAAGGCACTATTTAAAAGGGCTGGCCAACGCTCATTCTCATCATATCGGCAACTCTTCCCCGGCACAGTACCCCAAGTATTAGAATCACCAAAACACAAAACCCTTGCCATGATTTATACTCTCAATTTGTGCCCATATATTTTCTAACAGATTACTGTTTTAGAGAATTAAAACAAAGACAAAGCATCACGCAATGTCTCTTTTACAGGGCGCTATAATACACGCTTTTAAGCCATTTAAACCAGACAATCTTTAGGCTCTAAAAATTCCTGCGAGCAAGCGTTAATAGCTGTGATTAAAACAATCCACTCCTGGTTCTCATCGCGCAACTGCCCTTTAAAACTCCAGCCGTCACCACTGACAATGGCGCTAATATATGACAGCGCATAGTAAACCTGCCAATCACACAACTGAAAACAAAAACATTTCAAACTTGCATCCCAGCGCCTTAAGCGGCAAGGTGCCTTATCACTCAACAGGATACAGTAGACTCCATGCCCAACTCCCCTCTCAATCTCGATGCATTAGATCTCAGTGATGAAAAGCTCAAGCGTTTGGCGGGTACTAGTGCGTTTCAAAGAGGTTACACTTATTACAAGCGAGATCCTCAGCTCGTATATAAGATAATCGGTAGCAAGGTAACTGCGAACGTCAGTGGCAATTATCCTTATCAACAAGAATTAACCTTCGCGCTGCAGGGAGTAGATGGCCATTGTAGCTGCCCAGCTTCTGAGTATATAGATTTCTGTAAGCATTGTGTGGCCGTGGTACTTGCGATTCGCGAGAACCAAACAACCAATACTCTCACTAAAAAGCCTAAAGTTTCTGCTAAGCAAAAAGAGCTAGACTCACTAAAAGGCTTTTTAGAAACGCTAGAGCGCGGCGAGCTTGAAACTAGCTTATTGAAATTGATTTCAGAGGACAAAATACAATTTAGCCAGTGGGCGCTACGAGCTCACAATGCGCTTAATCCAATAGATGACAAATTCCTGAAGAAAAAAATCACCCAGGCATTTCCGTTAAAAAAACACTTACACCGCTATTCACAAGTCGGCCAATATTTTGCCCAAGCTGAGCCAATTATTGATTTACTGGTGGAGCAGCGTGAAGGGTTAACTACCAACGCACTGTTTTCTTTAACGGATTATGCGCTGAGCCGTTTAGACCAGGCATTGCAAACTGTCGATGACTCAGGGGGTTATAGATTGCACTGCCAGGATAGTTTAGGCCAGCTTTTTATCCAGGCGGTTGCAGCAAAACAGTTTAGCCTACAAGAGCTGGTAGCGTTTTTGATGACCAGACTTAAAGAAAATAACCAGATAGCACCTGATATCCCAAATGCCTATCAGCACTTATTGGGTGATGAGGGCCTACAGGATTTTTATCAAGCGATGCTGCTGCTTTGGCGAAAAACCCCGGTACCTTCGGCTACTGAGAACTACAGTGAAATCTGGGATGAAAATAGCCATTACCACCTTTTCTTTTATCAACTTAATGAGTATGCAAGGCAGACCAACAACCTGGACCTATTGATAGAATTGCAGCAGCGCAACGCACGCACAGCCAGTGATTTCGTAAATCTGCTAGAGTTTTTAATTGAGGCGAATGAGTGGGAGCGTGCAGCAATGACACTTAAACGTGCCCAAAAATGCAAAGATTCGCACTACGTTAGCAACCAGATATTAAACGCTGAAGTTGTATTACTGCTACAACAAGAAAAACATAGCCAGGCATATAACCTGCTCGATCAAGCATTTGGCGCTAAACCGTCATTGGTTCTGTATAAAAAAATGCACCAGTTTAGCGAGCAACACAACCATAACCTAACGTCGCAGGCGATTAGCTTTGAGCCACAGACAATCTTAGATCTATTAAGTGAGCGGCAAAAAGAAGATCCCCTTAATCAATTCACTTTTAGCCGTTTGATATTAGATATACTTTTTTATCATCAACGCTACACTGAGATTCTTAACATAGAGGCACAAGATAAACTGCCCAAAGAATACTTATCTCGACTAATTGATGCCTACCCCGACTCTCCTGATGTGACCTTAGCATTGTATGAAAAGCTGGTAGCAGCTTATGTAAGATTCTCTGATAATGAGCACTATCGACTTGCGATCTCAGTATTGATAACTGCCAAAAAAATATGCCTTACAGCCGAATCAAAAAATCAATTCAAACTATTGCTGGATCGCTTAGTCATTACCTACAAAGCAAAACGCAATTTTATAAAGTATCTCAAAGAAGCTGGTTTATAATCTAAAACTGGCCTCTACCTTATCAAGCTAGCTCAAGGGCAAAGCAAGCCCCCTTTAGCGCTAGCTGTAGCAGGCTGTACTAGAAAATATTTAGCTGGACTTATACAATATAATCGAAACATTAAATAAAGGTTGGACTGGCTGTGTCTGAAAAAACAATTACATTCGAATTTGAAAAAATGAATAAAAATAGTATTCGATATAAAGAAGTTCCCGAGGATGGTATGCCAGAGGTTTTGGGTTCCATCTACGTGCAAAAATGGTTTGCCGGTGATAATAAAAATATAGAAATAACCATTAAGACAAAAGAATAAAGCCACTTACCGGGCAAACAACCCTTTCCAAGACCCATTTGAAACAGATTATTCAGGCTAGTAATGAGGTGTGTACAAGCATCAATTAACTTAACTATGGTCGACAAAGAGGCTGCATTGATTCATAATCGCGATTATCTAGGAAGGAAACGGTACTAGGCGCTAAAGGGTACTCGGATCAATCTAGAACGTCATAATTCTCTGTCTCGATTGAAACTCAATCCTTTGCAATTAATCGGTGGGCAGCAAGCCTCTTATTAAGTGAACCCGTATCTTCTTACTGCATTACTCATGGCTTTCGATAATATACCAAAAGCCGCACTAATACTGGTCGCCAAACAACAAATACTCAATGAAAATTGTGGAGATAATTTTGGATTATTTTGAAGTGTTGGGGGTTGAAAAATCAGCCTCGCAAGATGATATTAAAAAGGCCTACAGACGGTTAGCCTCAAAATTACACCCAGATAGAAACAAATCGGAGGATGCCGTTGAGCGCTTCCAGAAAATTCAAGAGTCATACGATGTAATATCTGACCCACAAAAGCGTAAGCTATACATCGAGCAAGAATACACTGAGGTAATGAACCCTAAGTCGTTCACTAAATCCTATTGGAACAGAGTTTTAAATACTTAAGAGAAATCATGTCTAAGATCATTTTTATACCAGGCTATTTGACAGACGACTATCAACTGTTAACTGAAAATATAGAATCCTATAAGGATCCAGAAGAACCCGATTTGTTTAACAATTATGTTGATAGTTTATTAGCTCAGCTAAACAAGACTCCGGGGTTTCTAGCGGGTATGCCCGACCAACTGGCCATGTGTTTGCTGTTCGTCGTAAAGTTGGATTGTGCCAAGTTGTCATCCTTAAGTTTACTTTCGGAGCCTACATGGGCAGACGTAAAAACCTGCGTCAGCATCCATAAAAAATATCGGCCTTTACTGTCAACCTTAACCGATAACTTTCAGCATCAATTAAAAATTGCTTTACTGCTGCTGTGCTTTTATGAATTAGAGGCGACAACGCAAGAGTTCAACGCTGAAATTGATGACAGTGAAGATCACGAAGACCATGAAGATCTCGACGAATATCAAGGTCCAGACCAGGATTACCTTGACGAATTTTAACACTACCCAGTAAATGACAGGATTATATTTTGAGCCAACAAATAGCCGTTTTAGCCCAGAAGGTCATAGCTATCACCCATGAAAGTGGTCGCAATGGTGGTGATATTTTAGAGGACATCGCCTCCACCGAGGGCGATCAAACAATGATTGCTGTGATATCTGAATTGGATATCATGAGTGTCGCAAAAATATTGCGCGAGTTCGATGCCACCATTCCGTCTATCGCTGCATGGTTGATGGACCCCCAAACAATTGGCAATATGCTGAATGTAGAGCCTTCGTATTGGGAGCAAGAGCTGCAAAAAGGGGCCTTTAACGCACAAGATTCAGTGAAGTCCATGTTATCTCAAATATTTCTTACCCAAAGTGATGACGAAGAAAGAGAGTTGGCAATACTGTCTGCCATCGTAGAATCAGAAACGGGAATTTTGTATCTCTCGCTGCCTTTTATTGGCTTTGATTTTGATTCAATCGATCATGTGGAAGAACCGACTTCTGGCAGCGATGAAGAATTAATCCTGAAGATAAAATCACTTGATAGTTCAATCTATGAAGAGATTCTTGCCACTTCTGAACGTGGTGACTTTGAGAAAATTGAAGCCATTCTTAAGTCACAAGCTAACAATATCAGAGTGGGCGAAATCAGTAATGATACTGACGATATGTTTGAGCCATTATAAAAAGGGAATAGCAGATGAATCTTGATAAAGTCAGGGCCAGACCCTTTTTATTGCTTATGATCAGTGATGCCCTGGAAAGCGGTGCACTGACGCAGGGAAAACTAGCGGAAATAGAAAGCCAGTTAGTCGACATGTCGTTAAAAATAGCCAAGAGCTTCTACTCCCCTGTTATAAGCCACGACTTAAAGAAGTCTTGCTCTATTGTGATGGGCGTAACCACACTTGGGCTATTAAAACTCTGTGCAGGCGATACCCTCAGCGCCAGAAAAATTTTATTAGAGGATTCAGTTGTCAGCTGTTTTCGCAAGGGATGGGAGAGCGTAAACAGCTTGTTCAAAGCGCATGGTGGCGATGCAGATCGCGCCGCGTTATTGGCTAACTACCAATACAGAGACACCGAATACAAAGACATCGCATCGATTCATGAGTCACTTATGAATGAGCAGCTAGACATTAATCTGCTCATAGAAATTGCGGCGAAGTTTAAAAATCCGCTGTCAAATATGGACATGGACCCTGATTATACTGATGAGATATCCATAAAAGCGGATGTTCAGCTATCGATCTTTGAAGCTCTGATGAAGCGTCATGCCATTGCTCATACAGATTATGCTGATTTCAAAGCCCTTGTGCTTACCTATCGTGATAAAGCCGATATTTTTTCGACAGAATTCAGTGAGGCCACGCAAGCCATTTTGGAAAAGTTCGATGCTCAGATGAGTCTTCGCATAGAAGGTTGGTTTGCGAGCATTGAGGATGACTTTAAAAAGATTTTCCAACTCCTTAGCGTTGAAAATAGCGGACCCGAAATCTACATCAGCATTTTTAACGAAATTCTGCGCGGCAATATAAACGCCAAAAAATTCATGCATGCATACGAAAGCCTTCTAAAGGCAGAGAAGCAATTGCACCCAAATCTGAAGCAGCAAATTGACGTAGAATACTCTTTCCAAAACTTACTTGAAGCGCAAGACAGCGATTTGTCACACGATGATATTCTTAGCGAATTAAGTCACAACATCACTGATGATAATTACTAAGCAGAAATTTTTCAGGTAACCCAAGTTGCTGAACAAGGCTCTGGCAATGCACAGCACCGACTTGGGTTTACCTGCAGGCAAGACAAAGGTTGATCTTGCTACTCATCATTGTCTTGGTTTTGAATCATTCAATAGACTTGCCCTGTGACAACAGAATTTGCCCGCAAGCAAATCAAACTGGGCTAAGCAATGTAAAAAAGTCCCCTTCCCTGTCCAACTTATTCAACTCAAACAGCTAGTCCAACTGAAGATCAAAAGGAAAGCTCTGACCCCGCGGCTCTTTCTATCAAGGGCATAGCAATCTCAACTGGCAAAAAACACTTGATAAATGTACACTTATCAAACTTCCTACTAGCTCCCCTTTTAAAGCGAATTAAGATGCCCAAAAATGTTAATCAAGGCTGCTGTGATCATGGCGGCAAGCGCACAGGTTGCGGTCGCAAGCCCGGTGTCAAAACTCAGCCCATTCGCCTACCCGCATGGTTGCTAGAGCAATTGAGTCTACAGGGAGACCCAAGACAGCTGATTATCCAAGCTTGCCTTGCCCAACATCCATCTATCGATCGTGAGGGTGTACACAGTAATGACTAAAGCAAATTTTATAATTCACTATTTAATGTTGAACAAATATTCGTATATGTTTGCGATTGTTTGTATTTTTGTGGTGAATTATCTGCAGGTAGAAATTCCGCGCTACATCCAGCTTGCCGTTGATTTACTCGACAAATCAACGATTGACTCGCAAGCAGCTTTACTTGAAAACGTGCAGTGGGTGATTGGGCTATCGGTGATCATGGTGGTGATCCGTATTCTGTCCCGAATGTATTCGTTAAACCCAGGGCGACTGACGGAAGCGACTTTAAAAAATGATGTTTTTCATCGTTTGAATCGTCTGCCTGCAACTTTTCACCAGCGATATGCCTCTGGCAAACTTATATCCATTATCAATAATGACCTCACAGGTATTCGCCTGTTTTACGGCATTGGTTTTTTGCAATTATTTAATATTTTATTTGCTTTGTCGCTTACGCCAATTTGGATGTGGAGAATCTCTCCACAACTCACCTTGTATTCTGTAGTTCCCATCATTATCGCCTCTATTATTTTCTGGCTCGGCTTTAGAAAATTGCGCGCCTTACAGGCACAGCGCTTGACCTGTCTGCAGAATTTATCCGAGCAGTTGATGAACTATTTATCAGGCATCGACTTGATTAAAAATCAGCAAATGGGTCCGTGGGCCATCAGTGAAGTAAATAAGGTTAATCGACGTCTGTTTGAGTGCACGATGAAAATTGCCAAAATCCAAACTTTCTTTATGCCTATTTTGGATTACGCCAACCACTTCATGAAAGTGCTAATTTTAGGGCTCGGCGGCTATTATCTGTTACAGGCACAGCTTTCGATTGGCGAAATTACCGCGTTTTTGTCTTACTCAGTACTCTTAGCGCTACCTTTGATGCACTTAGGACGCATTGTCACCGTTTATCAAATGGGCATGATCAGTATTGATAGTGTACAGAGTATTCTTAATAACCAAGTGCCAAGCACCGATATGTTGAGGATGAACGATGCTGAGAAATCCGCCTTAATAGGATCAACCCTCTCGGTTAAAAACCTCAGTTACCGCTACCCCGATTCTAAAAGTGAACTCAGTGATCTAGTGCTGAAAAATCTAAACTTTTCTATTGCAGCTGGCGAAAAAGTCGGCGTTTTAGGCAGCATTGGTTCGGGTAAAAGTACTTTGGTGAATTGTTTGAATCATCACCTGTCTCTTGAAACCGGGCAAATCTTTTGGGCTGACAGAGATATTACCCAGATATCTCGCCATGATTGGCGCAGCTATGTGCGCACCATTACCCAAGATCCTTTTCTATTTTCCGATAGCGTTTCTGAAAATGTTAAATTCGGAGCTAAACAGCAAGACCAAAGCACTGATGACCTGGACATCGAGCAAGTACTTAATCTCAGTCAACTAAATGAAGATGTGCAACGTTTTAGCGCCGGCGATCAAACGCTGGTTGGTGAAAAGGGAATAATGCTCTCAGGTGGACAAAAGCAGCGCCTGAGTATTGCCCGTGCCCTGCTCACCCCCTGCGATCTTATCATTATGGACAATGTGCTATCGGCTGTGGATTACGAGACTGAGCGGTCGATTTTAAAAGGGGTATTTAAGCGCATGCAAGGCCAGAGTTTGTTAGTGGTTTCTCACCGCGTGAGCGCATTGGAATACATGGACAAAATTTTGGTCTTGGAAAAGGGAGAAATCATCGCCCGTGGCACTCATTCCCAACTACTTGAATCATCTAGCTATTACCGCGAGACATGGGAATTACAACAGCATGAATCGGAGACAGTGACATGATTAAACCTGTTGATTTGCAATACCTGAAACATTTTTTTCACTATGCATCACGCTACAAAAAAACCGCCGCCATTGGCTTGCTGATGATGCCGCTATCGGTACTTGCTAACTTGTTGTTTCCCTGGCTGGTTATTCAAGTCATTGATGAACATCTAACACCGGGTAAATACGATGGACTGTTGATGCTGATTGCCCTCATGTTGCTGGTATTAGTTGTTAATTACATTGCAGATGCTATCTACACTTACTGCTTGCGCAAGACCGGTCAGAAAGCCATTTTTGATATTCGTATGGCGCTATTTGAGCGCATCTTGAAACTGCCCAGAAGTTATTATGACAAAACGCCCACGGGTGTCACTTTGTCGCGATTAACCAGCGATTTAGAAGTCATAGGTGACTCGTTTGTATTAGGTGTGCTGAGTTTGGTGAAAGACTCGATCAATACTCTGGCAGTGCTAATATTTATGTTTTTTATTAACTGGCAGTTAGCCTCGTTGGTCCTGCTGGTATTTCCTCCAGTGTTAATGTTGACCCAGTATGTGCGCAATCGGCTGCGTAAAATGTACGTTATTACCCGCTCATCTCTGGCCAAAAGCACAGGATTTTTGCAAGAGTGCTTGCTGGGGGTAAAAACGGTGCAATTATATGGCGCCGAGGCAGAGGTAGAGTCTAAGTATCACAGCTACACCGAAGATTTCTTGCGCGCGCAATTAAAAACCAATAAATACGATGCCAGCTTATTTTCGATAATAACGGGTATCACCTCCATCACCATCGGACTGATTATTTGGTATGGATC
>ASZI01000014.1 GCA_000416315.1 Osedax symbiont Rs2
AGTGATTAGAGGCACAAATAAATTCATGTCTTAGAGGGTAAATGCTTTGTTTGTTTTCGCTGTATTTTCCAGTTAATAATAAGGTAGCTGTGCGATAACTTGAGTGGGGAAAATCAGGTTGTTTTTTCTTCAAAGGTACAAACGTCATAATGTTCTGTCACCTTTGTTGCTCTAAATTAATCGCTGTGCATTTTTTGCGGACAAATTTAAGCTCTAAAGCGAGATGATGTCCGCAAATGGCAGGCTAATGCGAAGATGCAGATCGCATCTGCTGCTTATTCGATTATTATCTGAATTCAATGACCTTTATCAATTGATGGATGAATATGGATAGTTTTGCAAAGCTTAATACAGCAAATAAGTTTGCCCGCTAGAATTTTCAGCACAGCTTTAAAAAACACAAATTAACTGTAATTACGATTCTAAGAAAACATTGCGTACTAAAAACGCATAAATGCGCCGCTAAAGAGGATGTTTACCCAGCAAAAATGTCAATCGCTCTAAGTTTGCATGAGCTTTTTCAGTAAGATCTACGTGGAATTGCCGATAATTACGAGCACTTGATCCTAAGCGACTACAATTTAACTTTAAAAGACATCAATAGTTAGCTATTGTCGCTTTTGGGTATGGTATTATCTTTAGATTTTCTTAATATAATAGGAGGATTGATAACCTGAGAATATATGTAAAGAAAACCGGTTACGTATACTGAAAAAAACCAAAAGCACGGCTACAACTGAAAAACAAAGTAAAAAGGGTTACAAAGATATCAACTAATAATGACAGTTAATGGGTTTTTCAACATTAACTTAGTTTAGATTTTCTAAAGTATATGATTAGAAAAGCTACTTTCTACGGTGCCGTTATTAGTAATGATTGTATTTTCTGGGGTGTTGTATGTCTGGGGTAAGCCCAAGCAATTTCCTGGTTACAACTTAGAATAATAATATTGAGGTCATAAGAATGCATAATAAGATTGAACAACTGACACAAGAAGCTAAAAAGGGACGCTTAAGTCGTCGTGACTTTATGCGCCATGCTGCCGCTATCGGTCTGGCTGCTCCACTTGCTACTTCACTACTTGGCCAGAGTGCCTTTGCTGCAGAAGCACCAAAAAAAGGTGGTCATTTAATCGCCGCTCTGACTGGTGGCAGCTCAACCGACTCTCTTGATCCCGCACTAAGCGCATCTAACGTCCCGTTCAATATCTTGCGTACTTGGGGAGAGACACTGGTTGATATTTCCCCTGAAGGTGAGGCAATTCCCTGGTTAGCCGAGTCTTGGGAATCTTCTAACGGTGCTACAACATGGACCTTTACCATTCGTAAGGGTATTACCTTCCACAACGGCAAGACCATGGATAATAACGATGTTGCTAAAACGCTACAGCGTCATTCTGGTGAAGACACTAAATCTGGTGCGTTGGGAATCATGCGTGATATCAAATCTATCACTACCCAGGGCAGCGATAAGGTTGTTGTAGAGCTAACAGGTGGTAATGCCGATCTACCTTACTTGATGTCTGATTACCATTTGGTGATCCAGCCAAACGGTGGTTTTGACGCACCTGCTGCAGGTGTTGGAACAGGCCCTTATCAAGTTAAAGTAAACGAGCCGGGTATCCGTCACGTTGGTGAGAAGTATGCAGGCTACTGGCGCGATAGTGTCGGACATGCCGACACTGTAGAAATTCGTGTTATGAACGACCAGACAGCACGTATGGCCGCTCTGCAATCTGGCAGCGTACACTTTGTAAACCGTGTAGCTCCTAAGACAGCTAAGTTACTTGGACGTCTACCTAACGTTGATATCGTTAACGCAAAAGGGCGCGGACACTATCCGTTCCTGATGCATGCAGACACAGCACCTTTTGACAACAATGAGCTACGTTTGGCGCTTAAATATGCTATTGACCGTGAAGACCTGGTTAAACGTATTCTAAAGGGCTACGGTACAGTGGGTAACGATAACCCAATCAACGCCGCTTACGATTTGTTCAACGAAGATATCGAACAGCGCGCTTACGATCCTGACAAGGCTGCTTTCCACTACAAGAAATCAGGGCATTCAGGGCCTATCGTTTTACGCTCATCTGAAGCGGCATTCTCTGGTGCTGTGGATGCGGCCTTGTTGTTCTCTCAGCATGCGGCTAAAGCGGGAATCGAAGTTAAAGTGCAAAAAGAGCCTGCCGATGGTTACTGGTCAAATGTTTGGAATAAGCAACCGTTCTGCGCATCTTACTGGGGTGGCCGTAATACTCAGGATCAGATGTTCTCTGTTGCATACAAGTCAACAGCTGACTGGAATGACACTAAGTGGCAGCGTCCGGAATTTGATTCATTACTGGCTAAGGCACGTACTGAAACTAACCGTGACAACCGCAAGGAAATCTACACTGACATGTCGATGATGGTTCGCGATGAAGGCGGCGCTATCATTCCAATGTTCAATGATTTTGTCGATGCTAAGTCAGACAAAGTGGGTGGTTACATATCCGATCCATCTGCTGAACTGTCTAACGGTTTCGCCTTAATTCGCTGCTGGTTGTCATAATTCATGGCTGTAGATAATAATTCTCTGTCTACTTTAGTGGTCAAGCGCTTAGCGCTTGGCCTACTATTACTTCTGGCTATATCGGTGCTTATTTTTGCCGGTACAGAATTGCTACCTGGAGATGTGGCACAAAGTATATTAGGCCAATCGGCCACCCCTGAAGCTGTCGCCAATTTGCGTGCAGAAATGGGCTTGGATAGACCTGCATTAACACGATACTTTAGCTGGCTGTTTGGCATAGTCCAGGGCGATTTAGGGACTTCTTTGAGTAGTGGACGCGATATTCGCACTATGATCGGAGACCGACTCGGTAACACTCTGTTTCTAGCTTCATCTGCCGCTATTATATCGGTACCGCTGGCTATTTTTCTCGGCATGGTTGCGGTGCATTACCGTGATGGCATCGTCGATAAGATGATTTCAATTACTACAATTGCTACTATTTCACTGCCCGAGTTCTTTATTGGCTACTTACTTATCCTATTTTTGGCTGTTAACTGGAACTTGTTGCCGTCCAGTTCGATCGTCTACAGCGACATGTCGTTTCTGGAGAGACTCACGGCTATCGCTATTCCCTGTATCACCCTGACTTTTGTAGTGCTAGCGCACATGATGCGCATGACTCGTGCTGCGATTCTCAATGTGATGAACAGTGCCTATATTGAAACGGCAGAATTGAAGGGCCTCAGTCCTTTCAAAATAATCTTCCATCACGCACTACCCAATGCGATATCGCCGATCATTACCGTTGTTGTGTTGAACCTGGCTTACCTGGTGGTAGGGGTTATCGTGGTAGAAATTATCTTTGTCTACCCTGGCATGGGACAGCTATTGGTCGATCACGTAACCAATCGTGATGTTCCTGTAGTGCAAGCGGTGGGACTGATCTTTGCTGCGATCTATATTTTACTCAACATGTTTGCCGATATTATGTCAATTATCGCCAACCCGAGATTAAGACACCCGAAGTAAAGCCTCTGCTGCCAAAGCGCAGAGGTCAGAATAACTATAATAGAGAAAACTACATAGGTTTTACACAAGATGAAAAATAATTTGATGCACGATATTTTTTCGCATCTATCTTGGGGCGCACGCATTGGACTGCTAAGCATCTTGATTTTTGCTTTTGCAGCCACGTTTGCTCCTTGGGTATCTCCTTTCACTCAAGACGAAATTGTTGGCGATGTATGGGAACCTATCTCCGCACACTCCTGGCTAGGCACCGATCAGCTGGGCAGAGATATTCTCTCCCGATTGATCCACGGGGCGCGCAATACGTTCTTTATTGCCGGGGCAGCGACTTTACTGTCATTTTTTATGGGAACTTTTCTCGGCTTTTTAGCCGCGGTATCCGGTGGTAGGACCGATCAGGCGCTCAGTCGCAGTAACGACTTATTAATGGCTATCCCAACACTAATTTTTGCCTTAGTGGTTCTATCGGTACTGCCTGCGAGTATGGCGGTGTTGATAGTAGTGATGGGCGTATTAGATTCCACTCGGGTATTCAGGTTATCCCGAGCAGTCGCGGTTGATATTGTAGTGATGGATTACGTAGAGGCGGCTCGCTTGCGTGGAGAAAACACTTTGTGGATCATATTCCGTGAGATTTTGCCCAACGCGCTGTCGCCGCTGTTTGCCGAGTTTGGTTTACGCTTCGCATTTGCGGTGCTGTTTCTAAGTACCTTGAGCTTTTTAGGCCTGGGAATTCAGCCACCAGATGCCGATTGGGGCAGTATGGTAAAAGAAAACAAGGACGGTATTGTCTTTGGTATTCCAGCGGCATTGATTCCTGCAGGCGCTATCGCTATATTAACTATCAGCATTAACTTAGTAGTGGACTCTATTCTCAGCCGCACCAGCAGTTTAAAAGGGGGCAGATAATGTCAGCTACTCAAGTTATAAAAGAAACGGGCTCCGAGATTCCGTCGGAATCTCAGCACCTTGTAGGGGAGCAGGCAATGTCTAGCACTACCTATCTAGAGGTAAAAGATTTAAAGATTCAGGCCAGTATTAATATGCCTGGCAAGGCAAAGAAATTTATCACTCTGGTAGATAAGATATCTTTCACACTAGGTCGGGGTAAAGTCCTGGGACTCATCGGTGAATCTGGAGCGGGTAAATCAACCATTGGTTTGGCCAGTATGGCCTATGGCCGAGGTGGCTGCGAAATCACCGGCGGACAAATGTTGGTCGAAGGGACTGATATTCTACAGCTGTCAGCCAAAGAAGTACGTAGCTTTCGTGGCGCACGGATCGGCTATGTGGCTCAATCTGCCGCTGCTGCATTTAACCCTGCACACCGCATTGGCGAGCAAGTGATTGAATCGGCGCTGGCACACAAACTGATGTCTCGAAAGGAAGCACTGGCCTATGCGGATGAACTGTTTGCTAAATTAGGTTTGCCGGATCCGAAAAATTTTGGCCAACGCTATCCCCACCAGGTATCGGGAGGACAGTTACAAAGAGCAATGACGGTAATGGCACTGTGCGCTAAACCCGATCTGATCGTCTTTGATGAGCCGACTACCGCCTTGGATGTCACCACCCAAATCGAAGTGCTGGCGACTATCAAACACGCTATAGAGGAGACAGGCGTAGCAGCTTTGTACATTACCCACGATTTAGCGGTTGTTGCCCAAGTAGCCGATGACATTATGGTACTGCGCGGTGGTAGCATGGTTGAATATGGCACCACTGATGAAATTATCAATAAACCGCAGCAGCAATATACCCAGGATCTGGTATCTGTGCGCAGCATAGAAAAAGACGAGAAGCCCGACCCCGCTGGCGAACCGATACTTAAAGTGACCAATATTGACGCCGCCTACGATGGGGTTAATAAGATTTTAAAAGATGTTACTTTGCACCTGCACCCAGGACAAACGTTGTCGATTGTCGGAGAGTCAGGTTCTGGCAAGTCAACATTGGCGCGCGTTATTACCGGATTATTACCTCCTATGGGTGGGTCGACTGAATATGATGGAACTACTCTCTCTGCGGGTCTTAAAGACCGTAGCAAAGAGCAATTACGTCAATTGCAGATGATTTATCAGATGGCTGATGTCGCTATGAACCCGCGTCAGACTATTGGTCAGATCATCGGTCGTCCGATAGAGTTTTACTTCGGGGTTAAAGGCGCAGAAAAACGCCGTCAGACAATTCAACTACTGGACCAAATTGAACTAGGTGAGGAATATTTCCACCGCTACCCGGCAGAACTTTCTGGCGGGCAAAAACAGCGGGTATGTATTGCCAGAGCCCTGGCGGCCAAACCTTCATTGATCATTTGCGACGAAGTCACTTCAGCACTGGACCCGCTAGTTGCCGACGGGATTTTACAA
>ASZI01000015.1 GCA_000416315.1 Osedax symbiont Rs2
AAGCCGATACTGACGCCAGACTAGTAATAACGATGTCAAACTCGGCTGCGAGGAGCCTTAACAAAGTTGAATCAGATTGGTTTTTTTTGAACAAGGTCTCTAGTTTTCTTGCGTGAATCACCAGTTGCATTGCGCCCAGGTTACCTATTGATCCAATAAGCCCGTGAACCAAGCTAGCTGCATCTTCATAGGATTTTGCTTCAATCATCTTATTGAGGGCGGCGATACTGTGTTTTTTCTCGTGGTAAAAGTCACACAGTAGTCTTAGTAATAGAGTCTCATTTCCATTGCCCCGCAATAGTGCGCTTTGCAAATCAACCCCCGCCATTTTTTTAGGCAGTCCTTCATCAGAAGCAGCTACACTTTGCGCTTCGTGTCGTTGATATCTTTCCCGAAATGCTGGCCTGATCCACAGAACTAAAGTATCGAAGAGTTCATCGGGAGAGATCGGCTTGTTAATATGTGCATTCATACCGACTTGCATACTTTTGTTTTGGTCTTCTTTCATTGCATTGGCCGTCATTGCCACAATCGGAAGTTCATACTCTAAATGCAATTTGCGGATTTCTATTGTCGCCGTATGTCCATCCATTTCCGGCATTTGGATGTCCATCAAAACAATATCATATTGAGTATTTTGCACTGCTTGTATGGCTTCTAAACCGTTGTTGGCTATTTCTACATGCAGCCCGTGGCCTTCTAATAATTCGCGGGCAATTTGCTGATTGGTTTCGATATCTTCAACCAGCAATACCTTTGCGCCAAGAATTTGAGAGAGCGCCTGATCATCTCTTTTCGGCAGTCGCTGGACCGTTTTGTCATCTCTTACTTTCATTCCCATGGCTTTTTGTATCGTATGCAGCAACACCGTTGGTTGGACCGGCTTTAACAGGTATCCTTCTAAATTGTTGCTGCCAACCTCATTCATTACCTTGGACTGTTCATAGGCGCTGACCATAATAATCGCGGGTAGAGGAGTGGAGTTTTTCAAGTCATTGATACGGCCTGCGCATTCCAAACCGTCCATTCCGGGCATCCGCCAATCCATCAAAATCAGATCAAAATGATCACTGTTTTGAGTTTGTTGGTCAACGATTATGGAATAGGCTTCTTCACCGTTTCTTGCCGTTTGCGGACTCATCCCAAAGCCCTTCACCAGGGAGCTGAGAATAACTCGCGAAGCTTCGTTGTCATCGACAATCAATACACGCTTATTTTTTAATTCTGTAATGGATTGAGTAGCACCTTTGTTTTCCTGATCTATTTCAAAGTGACAAGTGAAAGAAAATGTTGATCCTACGCCTTTATTACTTTTGACAGAGATTTCCCCGTCCATGAGTTTTACCAGCTGTTTGCATATGACCAATCCAAGACCGCTACCGCCATATTTTCTGGTGGTAGAGCTATCAGCTTGAACAAAAGATTTGAAGATTTTCTGTGATTCTTCTCTACTCATACCGATGCCGGTATCTTTGACATTAAACTGTAATATCACTTTGTTGTTAAGTTGTCCCAGGCAGGAAGCTGATAGTGTGATTTCTCCAGCTGCTGTAAACTTAATTGCATTACTTGCCAGGTTGGTCAATATTTGCCCCAGGCGTAAAGGGTCCCCAATTAGGTTTTTAGGCAAGTCCCAGGGGTATGACAGTAACACCTCAATATCACCGTTGTCGGTTTTTGATCTTAGTAAGTCGCATTGATATTCAAGCACGTCATCAATGGAAAAAGGGATATGCTCGATCTCCAGCTTCCCAGCTTCAATTTTTGAAAAATCTAAGATGTCATTGATGATCCCAAGTAGATTGTGCGAGGAATCCTGAATTTTAGATATATAGTCATATTGTTGTTCGGTCAGTTCGGTCATTAATGCTAAATGACTAAATCCGATAACGGCATTCATTGGTGTACGAATTTCATGGCTCATATTGGCTAAAAACATAGATTTTGCTTCAGTCGCATCTTCGGCAATCAGTTTATCTTTTGTTAAAATCAACTCTGTTTCTTTTTGGTCAGTAATATCTGAGACCCAAAATAATATGCATTCTTCATTATTGAAAGAAATGGGTTCCCAAGTGATTAATGACCAAAATTTACTGCCATCTTTACGTTTTAATTCCGCTACCTTTGCATGGACATGGCCACTATTTTTAAAGGTTTTGATAAATTTATTGCGATCTTCAGTGTTCGCCCATAAATTGTAAGATCCCATCTTGTCCAGTTCTTGAGAGCTATAGCCGAAGATTTTTGTGCAAGTCGGATTAGCATAAACAATAGCGCTGTCATGACGCCTATTTACTCCTACAGCGACGGGACTGGTTTGCAAAATAGTTTTGAATAACTGCTGACTTTCATGAAGCTCAGCTGTCCTTTCTTCTACACGATGCTCTAAAGTGTCATGCGCATCTTTGAGCTCATTCTGAGTGGTTTGTAACTGTAGCAAGGCCAGTGTTGAATCTTTCAGCGAGTCTTCGAGTTCTGACTCAATCCTTTTGCGATAGGTAATGTCTACATGAGTGGTTATAACCTCCGACCAGTTATCTTCATGCCCGGGCACAATCAATGCATTCATCTGCAGTTCGATGCGTTTTTTGTCCCATGTTATGTCGGCAACATCAATTGCCGTTACCGTCAAGCCATTGGCAAAGTTGGTCAGTACGATTATATAGTTAATATACCAATCTGAAGTACGGCTTTTATCTGCGCTGTATTCCGTTTCTACATAACTTTTCAAATCGGAAAAGTTATGCATTTCTAGGAATGCCTTGTTTGCATAAACTGCGCGTATTTCACAGCAAATTTTTATCAGATGATCGGTATGCTGGTTGAAATATGATTGAAAATCGGTGACTCCGTGCTTACGCAATTCATCTATGCGTTTTTTTACCACAGAATAATCTTCTAACAATACCCCGACGGGTGAATTATTGAACAACGTTTTAAAGCGTTCTTCGCTTGATTGAAGCTTTGACAGATATTGCTCATTTGACAGCTCCTTTTCTCTGAGTTCTGTAATGTCATTACCTACAAAAAGAATGTTGCCATCATCCAAGACGTGGTCGCTTACTTCGACATAGCGCCCGTCAGTCAATTGATATGATTCTTTATTATATGGCGTGTTTCTCCGATCCATGCGTCGAGCCAGCCACTGCAATTTTTCTTGATTATCGCCTACTATCCCACCGGTTCTAATTAGCTCTTTCAAGAGATCATTATAATTTGCTCCGGGTATAAAAAATTTAGAAGCCATGGTATAGAAATCCCGATAGCTGCGATTACAAAAAACAAGAATATCCTGGGCATCACACAAGCAAATGGCGACAGGAATATTTTCTAATGCAATCCCAAGGCTTGCTTGGCGCATTGCGAAATCACGTTCTGTGACGTCGGAATATACTAATATTTTGCCTTTGCCATTTGGTGTGGTATTGCCGCGAATTTCAACTCTCTGACCGCTTGGGAACAAGCGTTCTAAAACGAAAGGATCTGTCGACGTTATTTGATTTATAGCTTTTTGAAAGTATGAATCCTGCGCGCTTTTAGCAAGGCCAAAGTCTCCTCGCAGGCATTGAAATTCCAATATATCAATGAGTGTCTTGGCATTAGTGATAGTGCTTTCTGGTAAACTGTATAAATCTTGGAATTGTTGGTTATATACCTGAATATTTAGATGCTCATCTAACATCAACAAGCCATCCGGCATATTTGTAAGTGCAGCTTCGAGTATTTCAGACAAGCTTTTCAGGTCGTGTGTTGCATTTTCTGCGATCGCTTCACTGAGTCGTTTTTCGGTAACATCACTGTAAGTAGTTATGAAGCCAACATCGCTAATTAATCGGCCGCATATCTCCAGGATGTTGCCTTCTCTCTCTCGCTCAAATTGGTGGGGCTCGAATTTTCTGGCAAGTTCAACTCTCTCTCGTATTAATTTTTCTATTTTGCCATTACCATACTCACCTCTTTTTGCGTTAAAGTGCATCAAGTCTGAGAAAAGAGTGCCAGGTTTCCCAAGATCCTCAGGAAGGCCTAGAATCTCAGTAAAGCGTTTGTTACTGACGATTAATTTCAGATCGAAA
>ASZI01000016.1 GCA_000416315.1 Osedax symbiont Rs2
ACCACAATACCGACAAAGCGACCTGCCAGGTGTGACATCGCTGATTCTAACCAGTTTCCGCCATTACTAGAAATCGTATTGGAAAGTAGCTCGACGATACCGGGCTTATCTTGAGCGGAGAAAGATAAAACGTAACTTGTATTCATAGTAGATCCCTCTATATCACAGCCAGATTTTGTATCTGTAGTTGCAGCATAACGCTAGCTGCTTTACAAAGACAACCTAAAAATGTCGCTACCTTTGTCAAGGAGCTGCTTTTGACGTATCTGGGAAATTTAATAACCTTTAGGGTTAATAGTTAGCGGTTGGGGCAATGGAAAACAGAAGCTTATATCAGCTCTTTATTAAGCAATATCTATTAATGTTCTGATTTTCCATGACTACTTTATTGCGGCCAGAGTTTTTAGATCCATACAGAGCCCTGTCGGCACGGGAAATCATCTGCATGACAGTATCGTCGAGATGTTTATACTCGGCCACACCAATACTGATGCTTGTTCGATGTTGTACTGATCCTTGAGTGAATGCTTTAGTAGAGACGGCCAGGCGAATTTTCTCTGCGACCATCATCGCGTCTCTAATGCTAGTATCGGGCATGATAATAGCAAACTCTTCGCCACCGTAGCGGCCTAAAATATCGCTGCTGCGAATTTGCGACTGAAACAGTTCAGAGATACTGCGCAATACAAAATCTCCGAAGGGGTGGCCAAAAGTATCATTGATCGACTTGAAGTGGTCTATATCCATCATTAAGCAGCTTAATGGGGATTTACTGCGCTTTGTATACGAGACAAAGTACTCTCCTTGCGCCATCAAATACCGGTGATTGAAGATTCCAGTGAGTTCATCACGGATAGAGAGTTCATAGAGTTGAGAGTTTTTAAACTCTAGTTGGTCACGCATTTTTTTAAGTTTAAGTGTCATTTTGGCAAACTTATTGGTTAGCAGGCCAAATTCATCACGGTTTTCGACCTCTTGCAAATTGCATTCAAATCGACCAGTAGAGACATCGTCGACACAAGCCATCAGTTTGTGCAGTGGAATGGTAATAAAATAGGCCATTAACCAAGAAACTATCAAGATGATCGCTACCGTCAAAAATAGTAGCAAATAAGATTGGATCTTCAATTGCTGAATATGCTTAAAAGCCTCACTGAGCTGCTTTTCTGCGACTAATAAGTATTTAAAATCGTCTATCTCAATGATGATTGAAACGCCAATAACCGTAATCCCGAGATGGTTCTGCCAAATACCATTGCTCTCCTGATTAAAAATGTCTGCCTGGCGTACAGGATAACTATCAATTTTCGGCATTGGCCTTGTATTCGTAGCTGAGCTAGTAATCATCTCGCCGGAAAAGTTAACCAGATAGACAACCTCTGTTAGTGACAAACTACGATAACTGGCCCGTCCACCTAAATCAGTGACCAGTTTGCCAGTAAACAGATCTTGCAGTTTGTCCATGCGATAATGATTGACTAATACTCCAAGGTTGACTTTAACGTCAGTATTTTTGGTTAAAGGTATGGCAATTTTACCTGATAAGTGGCCGTCATCATTGTCATTATCATTGACTGCGGACACGTAGATGCCCTTTCGCCCCTGCAGATAACTCACTTGTTGGGCCTGAGTCAGGCCAATACGCCCTAGCTCAGTAGAGGCAACTATTGTGCCTTTGTTATTGAGAATATCTATACCCAGCAGATCACTGTGGCTGGTTAGTTTGTTGTCGCGTAAATGTTGATTTAATGTGGAGGCGTCGATTATACCATTGCTCATTTTCTCCAGAGAATCCTTAATATAACCATCAGTGGCGAAGTCTTTAGTGTTGGTTTTCAGTGTCTCTAAATACAGATAAATTTCTCCTGCCTTATATTCAGCACCAAGATTCAAGCCAGCCAAGGTGCTGTTTTTTAGAGCTTTTTCGGTGGCCAGAAAGGACATCCAATTTGAAATTAGCAAAGGGCAAAGGGCGATACCGAAAAGCAATAAAGTTAATTTTATTCTGATTGATATGAATACCTTTGCTTTGCTTGCGCTCATTGGCTTTGCACTTGGAATTGGCCAATCATCTGATCCATGTCAGCGGCTAAGTCCCCCGCTTTAACAGCGGCACTTGCAGTCTCACGAGAGTTCTGCAAAATCAATTCCACATCGGCATTAATATTGACAATGTTTTGATTGACCTCTTTGGTGGCAGCACTTTGCTGTTCCGATACGACGGCTATCTGAGTGTTGCGATCAAGGATACTGTTAACATTTTTGTTGATGTCGCTAAGGGCAGTGTTGGCGTTGTTAGCTTTAGCCAGACAGCTTTGAGCCAGCTCGTGACTGTTACCCATCATCTCGACTGCGGCCACCACGCCGGAGCGCAAGTGTTCTAGTAGGGATTGAATTTGCTGAGTTGACTCTTGAGTGCGCGCCGCCAAACTGCGTACTTCATCTGCAACGACAGCAAACCCGCGACCTTGCTCACCAGCTCGGGCCGCTTCAATGGCAGCATTTAGCGCCAGTAAATTAGTTTGATCGGCGATACCGCTGATGACAGAAACGATACCATCGACGCCCTCTGTCTCATCGCCCAGTTTATTGATCGCCTCTTTGGCGACTTCTAAGGTCTGGGTCATCGAGCTGATGCTAGAAACTGTCTCGCTGACGGCCTGCGCGCCCTGAAGTGAAACACTTGAAGCTTGCTCAGCAGACTCAGACGCCTGCACGGTATTGTAGGCAACATCAGTAACCGTCTCGCTGATTTGGTGCATGGCAACGACTGCTTTTTGTGTCTCTTGTTGTTGACTCTCCATAGACTGATTCGTTGAGGCGCTCGATTTACCCAGTTGCTCAGCAGCGCTGCTCAGCTGCTTTCCAGCTACCGCGAATTTACTAATCACTCCTCGCAAGCTGGCAGTCATATCATTTAGTGCTGTACTGAGTTGCGCCAGCTCATCTTTAGAATTTATTGGTAGCGGCGCTCCGGTTAAAGTGCCGCAGGCGATTTCCTGTGCCCGTGTCACTGCTTGAAGTATTGATAAGGTGATTTTTTTACTGAATACAATCGAGACTGTTACACCTATTATTAAAGCAACGCCGGAACCGAGCAACATGACTAAAGTCAGTAAACCAGTTTTGGCGACTAAGGCTGCATTATCCTCCTGCGCCAGTGCAAGTTGCGACTGCTGGATTTTCTCCAGTATCAGGGAGATTTTTTGCGCTCGGGGAGCCGCTTTGCTCCCCAGCCAGTAATTGGCTAAGTTCCAATCAACCTTCGAGCGCAGCTTAAACATTTGCTGTGGCAAAGAGGAGAATTGGCTACGCAGTGTTTGGTATTTCTGCCAATCGGCCAGCTGACTACTGGTAAACAAATTTTCAACCTTGCTGATATCACTTAAGCGCTGACTGTTGGTCTGCCAAGTCTGTTCGTATCTGTCAAGGAATTGCCGGTTACCTGTGAGTAGATAAGCGCGGATATTGGCCAGGCCCAGTGCGAAAGAGCCGCGGCTGTCTGCCAGCAACTTGAGCAGTTGCTTGCGTTGCTCGGTTGCCGGTTGGGCAGACTCCAGTTCAATTAATCCACTAATCGCACTGATAATATCACTGGCTAGCGGGGCGGCTGTGGTCGCTAACATGTGGATGGAGGGAATATTAGTGCTCAAATGTGCAATATCTTCTATCTCTTGCTGGGCGACTCTGAATTCTTGTATCAGAGCCTGCAAATCAGGTAGAAGCCGCGCGTCTTGATGAGCTTGCCAATGGCTGGACAGCTCGAGAATATTGGCCATAGCGCTATCAATTTCTCGCCATCCACTGAGCCGTTCTGCCTTGAAAAGCTCTGCTTTTTGCGGATTGCTTCCCAAAATGATATACCCGCGCAAGCCCGCTAGTGATCGGTTGATACCAGTAGTTAACAATTGACCGTTAAGAACACTAGGTTGACGATTTTTAAGAATACGCTGTTGAATGTCCTCTGCCTGGCTGATTTGCCACCAGGTATTAAGAGAAACACCGGCGACTAAGATCAACACGATGCCGAACGCGCAGAGCAATTTAGTGCGAATTGAGAAAATCATTTAGCTTGCTCCATTAGATGTTTTTAACGCGTTGCTAGGGCTATCAGTTTTCCAAGAAGGGCAGGAGCTATTAGATAGTGAGGTTAATCGACAGGGGCGGGCATACAAATAGCCTTGCACTAAAATGTCTTGGATATCATTGTTATGTAACAATCGGTGTTGCTTATGGTTTTCAATGCCTTCGATTACAGTCGTCACTCCGATGCGCTTACATAAGTGCAGCATTGCCAGTAATGTCTCGAGTTTCCTTGGGTTCGACTCGATGTCTTTCACTAAACTTCGGTCTATTTTGATGATGTCTACGTCAAGGTTGTTAAGATAATCCAAGGTTGAATAACCTGAGCCAAAATCGTCCATGGCGATCATAATTCCCTGAGATCTAATATGATTAAAATGTTGACAGGCTTCAGTAACGGAAATTGGCAGTGAGTCAGTTTCTGTCGACTCAAAAATGATTTGCGCGCGATCAATCCCACTGTCATCGATCAGTTTTATCAAGTGCTTAATGAGTTTGGTGTCGGTTATCTGCGGCAAATTTAGATTGATAGAAAAGCGCACTCCGCGATACTTGAGCCGGTTTTTGTTAATAAACTCAAGGGCCGTATGAGTGACAAAAGAGGCAACTTCAAAGAGCAAGTTGTAGCTGGAGGCTAACTTGATAATAGTGAGAGGGCTTATCTCGCCGTGCGTGGGGTGATTCCAACGCAGCAAGACTTCGATAATTTTTATTTGCCGAGAGTTAAAGTCAAAAATAGGCTGCGCCGCTAAGTGCAACTGATGATTAAGCAGAGCCTGTTGTAAATCATAGATTAAATGGTCGGCTTCAGCAGTTGAAACTTCGGACTGCTTCATATCACTAAAATGCAGCCAGTTAACTTGATTTTGTGATGATGGCCGTAAGACCGGACTGGCCTTAAAAAGTAGCTTTGGATTGATGTAACGTATACATCCGTTAGCGTCAGCAAGAATCGTCGCTGATCCAGATGCATCATACAGGCAGCTGAGCTCTGCGTCGTCTAATTTGGTTTTTGTGATCACTGAGAAATCCCTTGTATTATCTTAGCTATAGCCAAGACATAAAAATTAATTATTATTTTTTAGGGTTTAAAAGCACTATATTTGCGCGATATTTTTAGCTACTCTTTCGGCACTTTTGAGAAGTGGCGTTTCACACCGTAAATTATTTCTTTAAATAAAACAGTAACTTCACCAAAAACGGGAAAAAATCCCGAGATCGTGCATTTCGAAGCACAAACAAAATGTTTAAGATGAAGAGCTAATTCACTAATATATTAGTGAAAAAGCAAACTGTTACTGAGTATTTCTCGAAAATTGCAGCTTGGCGCAACTAATTTCTGCAGCTAGGAGCAATAAATAATATGCACGACACTTTGATGTTTGCCCCCACTTTGCAATGCATACTTGATGGAGAGATAGCCTATTAATAAATACCCACTGTACTGTTGTAATAGATGCATCTTTAGTCTGGTGGTACATGACCTTGGCGACAGTGCAATTCATAGAGCAAACACAATGTTTAATCACCGTTACCTAGCGAGGCTGTTCGAATTTGTTATCACTGCGTAAAGAAAAATGGCCCTGGGTAAAATTACTTTCACCTGTATCAAGTTTAAGCAGGCACACTCGCAAGCTCATTACTAAGACGTTAATGCTGTTTGCTGTACCGCTGTTGTTTTTCGTTTTAGCCTCATCCGCTCATATTTATAGGCAGTCACAACACGTTGATAATTTGATGCAGTTAGACTTAGTTATTCGCCAGGCGATACAGCTTAGTGAAGTGCTTCACCAGTTACAAAAAGAGCGAGGTATGGCTGTAATTTACCTCTCTAGTGAAGGCGCAATGTTCAACGCTCAACTGTTGCAGCAGCGACAGATTACCGATGAAATACTGAATACTCTTAGTGAAATTTCTTTTGTAAATCAGAGTGGGGAGCGGTTATCGGTAGGCATTGATCCGCTAAGAATACAGTTAGAGGCACTGCGTAAAGATATCGATGAATTTGCTATAGATACCGGCACAGCACTGTCTAGATACAATAATAAGAACAGTAAAATACTAAGTGTTATCAACGGATTAATTACCGAGAACATCGAATCATCACTGACTAAAACGTTTCTCGGTTATGTCAACTTCCTTCGCGAGAAAGAACTGGTTGGAATAGAGCGGGCAATATTGGGATCAGTATTTAACCGAGACAAGTTTTTGCCTGGAGGTTATCAGTATTTTGTACGCCTGGTGACAGAACAAAATATTTATAGGAAAGAGTTTTTGGCCCTGGCAAGTGCCCAAGTAGGTGCTGATATTGCAGTAATTGAAACGGGGCCAAACCAGCAAAAGCTACAGTTTTATCGGGATATAGCCCACACTAAAGCGGCTTCAGGGGGATTTTCAGTCGACTCATTTATTTGGTTTAAGCTGATCAGTAATAAGATAGAGAGCTTCAAGCAGCTGGAGGAGTTGATCACTACAGAGTTGCTGGCAAATTCTGAGCAAATTCGCATGCGCAGTGACAAAGAGGGGCAATGGTGGTTGATCAGCCTAATTTTTATCATTTTTTTGACTTTGGGGTACGGACTTAAGCTGATTCAGAATATTAATGGCTCTTATTACAGGGAGCTACAAGCGTATCGTTTACTGTTTGAAAATAGCTCGGTTGCTATGCTGGTCATCAGTTTAAAAGACCAGAGTATTCTCTTTTGTAACAGCCAGTTTTCTCGGATGAGCGGTTATGAGCAAACTCAAATATCCGGGTTAAAAATTGCTGACCTTTATCACCAGCAGAGCAAAGCAATGACAGAGGTTTTATTTGCTCAACTGGCAGAGGGAGAGATGAGATTCATTGAGAAGCTGGCCCTGCTAAAAAGAGATGGTTCAACCCTTTGCTGTGACCTATCTACATTCCCTATCCAGTTAAAAAATGAAAAATATTTAGTGGTTAATTCTAAAGATATCGCTGAAAAGATGGTCGCTCAAACTAAGCTACAAAAAACCCAGTTAGCACTGCAGAAGATACTTAACAGCATTGACTCTGCTGTCAGTGTAATAGATTGTCGCAGCAATAAACCAATTTACCTAAATGATAATGCAGAGGCCCTATATAAAGACAGAGATCAGGCGGAACCGCTATGGCCATTTTTAGTACCTGACTCATGTGCTGCAGATTGTGCTGTGCTGGAGGCCGATAATCAGGAGTTTACCGAACAGATATACAATAAGAGCCACAAGCGCTGGTACCAGATTTCTAATCGATTTATCGATTGGTACGATAATGAAGTTGTTCATTTACGGATGCTAGAAGATATTACTGAGAGGTATGATGCAGAGCACAAAAGTAGGAATTTGTTGATTGAAATCAGAAAGCTTACCCTGAGAAACTATACACTACAAGAGAATGAGAGAAAGCAGATAGCCGGAGATTTACACGATCAGCTAGGGCAGCTGATGACGGGCATAATGTTACAGGCGAACTACATTCGTCGCTCGGTTGATAGCCCAAATAATCCATTACAAGATGCTGCTCAAAGTATTGTAGAGACCACGCAATCACTGATGGGGTCGGTTCAAGAAATTACCAACCAGTTGCGCCCAGTGTTACTTGATCAATTAGGTCTGGTGGAAGCACTGAGAGAGTTGGTGCAGCAATGGCAACTACTAAACAGAGGCACTTTGTTTATTTTTAGTGGTGATGATCTCTGCATCGATATGCCGGATTTGGTGGCGATTAGCTTGTATCGAATAGTTCAAGAGAGCCTAAATAACGCCAGCAAACACGCGATGGCAACAGAGATAAAAGTAGTGCTGCAAGTACAAAGGCATTTTCTGGACGATAACAAAAACCTACTCTGTCTAAAAATAACTGATAATGGCGTTGGCCTGGATAAAGATGAAGCGCACTTTAACGGCATGGGGCTGATTAATATGCGAGAGAGAGTCGAGGCTCTTGGTGGCACCTATCAATTGATCAGTAAAGTAGGCAGCGGACTGGAAGCTCATACTAAGATACCGATTTAAACTTAGCCGACGGAGTAATAATGAAACTTGATATCGCTATTGCAGATGACCACGAAGTTGTCCGTGATGGCCTAATGCGCTTGCTGCAACTGGAGGGGAGCTATCGAGTGGTCTCTTCATTTAGCACCGGCGAAGAGCTACTTTTAAGCTTGCGCGCGGCATTGCCTGACATTGTTATCATGGATTTATCAATGCCCGGAATGGGAGGAGTGGAAGCTGTACGGCGTTTATTACTCAAATGTCCCTCGCTTAAAATTATCATTTTCAGCATATATAAAAATCCACGTCTGGTTAAGCACTTGATGAAACTAGGAGTGAGAGGTTATATCAGTAAGAGTTCGGAATCTCAGACGATCATGTTGGCAATAGAAGGAGTTGCGGCGGGGGAAAGCATTGTCAGTCCCGATATAGAAAAAGGTCTAGCCTCAGAGCAGCAGATAGGGCTAGACAGTTTGTCCAGCAAGGAGTTTGATATCTTTCGTTGTCTCAGTGAAGGGCTAGGTACCAGTGAAATATCTGAAAAATTGTTTCTGTCACAAAAAACCATCGCCAATAATATCTCCATTATCAAGAAAAAATTAAAAGTGCAAAGCTCTAATGAAATGCTACACCTAGCTATTAAAGAAGGATTGTTTTTGTCGGAGTATTAGAATAGTCAGAAATAGTGAAAGAAATGAAATACCAAATCAATAATTTTTTGATCCATAGTAAGCGCTTAATAAATATGTCTTGTATTTATACAAGACAGTGCAACCACCGTCATGTTCCAACTCCCAAATGACACTCTTCGGGCCCATAGAGTGCACAAATCGATCACATATTTTTCTTTTTAAAATAATTTATCATCATTGTCATTAAATGCAGTTATACTCCCTTTAGTCCCTGGAGTGTTTGATCGTTGGCGTAGCCCCTCGAGCCGATTCTTCCAAAATTGGGAGCTGTTTTGTGGGTATTGTGTGCATGTCCGTTTACGGAAAGCCTGATGTATTCCAGTAGCTCCCTCCTTGAACCTACGGGTTCAGGGCCGTAGCCGATACCGGCACTTTGGGGGCCTCCTCTCTCTTCTTATCTTTGATTAGTTTTACGTTTATAGCTGCGCTCGCAGCGCATCTGGGCATTAACTACTGTGTTTATCCTGTATCATCTGAATCTATTTATGCACAGAGATTATTGTTATGGATGCACGCCAACAATTGCGCCGCCAAATGCGCAGCGCCCGCAAAGCATTAAGCACTGAGCAGCAACAAGCCGCTGCTGCGTCGCTACTTAAACATCTGCGAAAACTGGAGTGTTTTAACAGCGCTGAACATATCGCCCTGTATTTAGCCAGCGACGGTGAAATAGACCCGCTATCGGTGATCGACTACTGTTGGGAGAAGGGCAAGCAAGTGTATTTACCGGTATTAGATCCCAACTTACACAACCAGTTATTGTTTGTTCACTACGATCAAAACACCCCAATGTGCCGCAACAAATACGACATTAGTGAACCTGCCAGCCCCTACCAAAAAAGCATACCAGCAACCGATTTAGATCTAGTACTGCTACCGCTAGTAGCCTTTGATGATAAAGGCAATCGCATGGGCATGGGTGGCGGCTACTACGATCGCAGCTTTGCTTTTATGATGGATGATGCAGCGGGCTCAGCCGATAAAAAAGTGCCGGTATTAATAGGACTTGCGCACCAATTGCAGCAAGTGGATGAGCTGCCAGTGGAGAGTTGGGATATTCCGCTGTCGGGGATTGCCAGCGAAGCTGGAGTCGTAAGTAGGAAGTAGGAAGTATGAAGTGGGAAGTTTTTAAACTTACGACTGACAACTCGCTACTTCCGACTAATACCCCCCGCTCGATTCAATCAAATATTTCCCCTTGCTCAAGGTCTTAGTCGACAATGTCGCCAACTGCTGAGAGACTTGTGGGTCACTGGAGCTGGCGGTCATCGATGACTGATAAGTACCGAGCTGATCGACACTCAAGCTGCCTTTGATATTGGTGGCTGGGTCCTGGCTCTGGTAGTTGATCTGGTAAAGTCCCTGCGGGTTGCAGCTGATCTGCGCGTCGAGCTGCGCCAGTTTTATCTGCATAAACTGCAACTGTTGCAGCTGCAGTTGCCCTTTATGGGTTTCACAGCTGTTGTGACTAAAATTTTCTAGTTGGGCGCTGAAATGCCCCGAAACTAAGCTAAACAGGGGGTTGATCGGCACTAGTGTGCGTATATCTGAGTGCAACTGAATGTTCAGCTCGCTGCCAAAGGCAAAGGGGCTGGTGGCTATCTGTGCCTCTATTGTTTGCTGCTGTTGTTGCCCAAAGTGACTCAGCTGCCAGCTAAATTCAAAACCGAGCAGTGACAGCGGTTGGAAATCCCAGTGCCAGTCATCCGCACGATAATCAAGTTGGCTGTTTTGGCTTTGCACTGAAGCGCTACCAGCCCAGATACTACCACTGATATTACTCAGTGTTATCGGGTCATCGCTGGTATCTAACTGGCTGTACAACCACTGCATAGGTGTTGTGGCAATTAGTGCGCTGCAAAATACCAGCAGAAAAAATAGGGTCGCTTTTAACATTTTTCTCAACCTTGTATGGCGATGGTCAAGCGGGTATTTACCTTACCAGCGCTCTTGGCTTTGGTGATTTGCAGCTGCACTATCTGAATGTTTCTGTCCTGACAGTCTTTTAACAGCTGTAAGATGCTATTGAAGTCACTGTTGTCTAGGTGGTAGCTGACATCTTTTTTATTGACGTTCTGGATCCGCTGGATAGAGATTTTTTGCGCGCTTAGCAGTTGGTTCATTATCTGACGCAACTGGCTTTTGTCCCGCGGGCTGTCGACGCTTGCAGAGGCTGGCGAAACCTTGGCAACGCGGCCGGTATTTTCTCGCATCCAGCTCAGCTGCTGCTGGTTGTTAGCGATGCCGAGTAATAGGCGGCTGCGATTATCCAACATAGGTTTAAGCAGTACAAGCCAACACAACATGATGATAATTATCGGTACAGCGATGCTTAATATCTGTTGCTCGCGTGTGGATAGCGCGTAAAATTTTTCCCTGAGCATGTTAGTTTTCCCTGAGAGTTAAAATAGAGGTGACAACCTTGGACTGTGAAGCTTTTTGTAAAGTGCCCAAACTGGCGTTGATTTTCGCCGCGGGCAACTGATTGATCGCCACCGCTGTTGCCTCCAGTATGCTGTAATCACTGGCTTCTATTTTCAGGCGCAAAGCCGGTGGCTGTTGGTCGTATTTTAAATTGACTAAACTGATCTGCTGTCGCTTTAACACTGGCGCTACTTGCGCCAGCCAACTGAGCAAGTGCTGGCCGCGACTGTCGCCGCTGTGTTTTAACTTGCCACGCATTTGTGCGTGCGGGTTACTGATTCTTAGATCTTTCGGGTAGAGCTGCTGGTACAGAGCTGTCATCTGCGACTTAAGATGCAGATTTTTATTTTGCAGTTGCACACTGTCAACTTCGAAGTGGGCCAGTCCTATAGCGATCAGTAAAGCGGCGGCAATCGCTGCGCCTTTAAAGCTTTTTAACTGCTGGTTAAAATTACCGCTGAGCTGATATTGGCCCTGCAACAAGTTACTAAAAGCCAGCTGGCGGCGTTTGACAAAGTTTTCTGCCAGTACTGCTAACAGGTCTGTATTGACTCTGCTGGTCGATTTGGGGAAAAACTCCAACAGCTGCGCTGCACAGTAATAATCTAAGGGTGCATCTGCGCTGTGCACTGCACTTTGCAGCTGTGCAAACGCCAGCGGGCTGATAGCGCCTTGAAACTGTCGGCTATTGCACAAAATTCGCTGACCATCACTCCAGGCACTGCCCGTAGTTGTCGTGCTGTTTAAGTTTTCTGTCCGCTTTGCAGCAGGCAATAGGCTGTAATCGGCCAGTATCATACGGAACTTGATGTTGCTGTCGTGGGCAAATTTCTGCCACTGCTGCATTTTTTTATCTTCGCAGACTAAGCTGGTCACATTTAATTGTTGCGCTTTAGCGCTGACCCAATGCAAGTTTTCCAGCGCGCTGCTGAACCTCTCTTCGAGTTGGAAGGGCACTGTATTGAGCGCCGCGCGGCTGTTGTTGGGCAAACTGACGGTGACGCTGCGCACATCTTCGCCTGGTACAAGCAAGATGTTGAGGTTATCTGTTGCCTGGGCGATACTTTGAATATCGTCGGCGCTGGATTCACCACGGCCGACCAGATAGCCTTTTTTTGTATCCCAACGCAGCCACTGCAACGCATCTGCTGGGTTGCGCGGAAGTTGCACAAATAAATAGTTGCTCAAGAGTTGACTCCGTACTGCCTGGAAATGACCTGCACTTGTTTTTTGCTATTAATCCTGATCAGTGAAAACGAGATATAGCTGGCGTTTTTATAACTCACTGAACTGCGTACTTGAAAATAGCGGTTTTCCACCGACAGGCTGTTTTTTTGCATAACACTAATTTTTATGTTTTTAAAAGCTGGTAGCTGCCAGAAATCTGCCAGACTGGCAAACCCCTCCTCTGGACGGTCTCTAATAATATCGATGGCGGTTTGTTTATCGATCTTATCCAGTAGCGCTGCACTGATTAAAAATGCGTTGCTCTGATCCAGTTGATTGATGTTGATCTGCAGTTTGTTGTCACCGGGGCGGGTGCAAAGGTAGGGGAGCAGTGGCTGGTACTGATTGTATTTGTCGCCGAGAAAATCGCGCATTTCATCGCTGATGACCAAGTGCTGATTCGGCGTTAGTTGGCCCGGTTGCTCTGAGGCGTAGTAAGTATTTTCTGCTCCTTGATAACCGCTGGGCAGGTTATCTTGATCGAGCCAGTCAATTAGGCGATCGGCAAAGTAGTCACTGCTGTCTTTGTCTAAATCCAGCATCGCAAACAGCGACTGTAGCTGGCGACGCTTTAGTGCGGTGCTGTTTAAATTTTCATCTAGGGTACTGGCGGTGGCATCCAGCGCCGTGTCACCGCTAATTACGGGATTGTCTATAACATCAACAAAAGCCCGGTTCATGACATCAATGCCGCTACGCTGTGAAAAGCTATTGAGGTTAAAGCAGTTCTGCAACGGTTTCAGCGTCACTTGTAATATCCCCTGCTCAATGGGGAAGCTTAATGATGTATGTTCGGCTTTGAGTATTTTTGTATACAGATAGTCTCTGCTGATAAAAGTGGCGTACTGTTCGCCGGCGCGGGCGTACCAGTAACTTTGCTGCAGTTGTTTCAGACCCTGCTGTCGTCTGGTTAAATCATCAACAGTGCCCATAATTTGCACGGCGAGAATGCCGACTACTGAGAGCACCCCCAGCACTAGAATGAGTGCCGCACCGGCGGATTTTTCGAGCGTCTGCTGTCGGCGTTGTTGTGCGTTGCGGGTCATAGGTCAGCTCCGCTAATGCTGGCGACTAAACTGATATCGGCCCAGCGCTGAGTCTCTATGCTAACCCGCACTGCCTTAGGGTATTTAGTCCCCTGTAGTAAGTAGCTCTCCCAGCGGTCGTAGAGAAACTCCCACTGCAGCCGCTGGACTTGCTGTAACAGCTCCAGACGCTGCCAGTTTTGGTTGCTGGCGGGGGTGGCCACTGCGATAGATTCACGTACTAGTTGCTCGCCATCGAGCTGATAGCGCACTCTGCTGAGGCGCTTTTGAATTTGTGTGGCTGTGGGGTAGCGGCTGTAGCGGCTAAATTCGATGTTGGCGCCATCACTGAGCAGCTGGCTCTGGTCGACATCCGGGACAAAATTTTCATCGTTGAAAATTGTTTTTATCACCGGGCGCATCACCATTTGCTCCAGGTCATCACGCAATATTTGCAGCGTTCTCTCCAGCTGTGCCAGGGCTTTTTGCTGGGTTTGCACTTGGCTGTGGTTGTCTATCATTGTGCTGAGAATAATAGACGATATCAGACCGATAACGGCGGTTATACTAATGGCGACCATCAGCTCCAGTAAAGTGAAGCCGCGCTGCCCGCTAGCGGTATAGGCAGGCTTGGCAGAGCTCATTGTGGTTCACCCTTAAAGGCACTGAGGTCCGCTAATATGTAATTGGGTTGTCCCTGTCTGGTGACGGTTATATGCAGCCGATAAAAGTTGGCGGTATCGGTGTTGCTGCTGGTTATTTGCCAGCGGTAATTTCCCCCACCAAATTGGCTAGTGCCAGTGGTTTCTGGTTGCGTCTCTAACAGGTATAAGCTGATTTGGTTGTGCGCAACCCAAGCGGCGAACTGCTGTTGTTTTAACTGTCCCATGTTATTGGTCGACTGGCTGACCGCCAGGGACAGTGCGCTGACAACTATGGATAAAATCATCAGCGAGACCATCACTTCGATCAAAGTAAAGCCGCGTTGGCGCACTGCGCCGGAATTAGAGGCTGGCATAGGGATCCGTTAGTACAAATGCCGGTTTATCGCCATCTCCAAAGCGCAGCTCAAAGTCATTGAACAGCCCTGTGGGTGAGATGCGAATTTGTGGGCTCAAGGGGCTATCCTCGCTGTTTTCACGACGCTCTATTTTGACACTGCGTTTGTCAACCAACAAACTCAGAGGCATGCCCTTGGGCAGAGTGCTTGGCGGGCTCTGGGGCAGGGCGATCCATTGATTGGCAGAGTAGCGCAGCCCCTGGTAACTCTGATCGATAAAATACAGCCCGTACCAGCGTTGCTCAATAATCGCTCGTTGGCTGAGTTTACGTAAGATGGCGGCGAACTGTGCCTTTTGCGCGCCAATACGCTGTTTATCGGGTGTCGCATTTGCCAAGGTCAATAGCACTGAGGTAGAGACTAAGGCCACCAGTGCGATCACTACCATTATTTCCAGCAAGGTAAAGCCGCGCTGTGCAACTGCCAGCCTGATCTCTGGATTAGCGTCTGCTGTCGCTAGCACAAGAGGCTGCATATCAGTTAGTGGCCCAGTTGCCTATGTCGGCATCTTGTCCCTCACCACCGCTCTGGTTGTCTTTACCGAGCGAATACAAATCAAAGGCGCCGTGCTCTCCAGGTTGTAAGTACTGGTAGTCATTGCCCCAAGGGTCTTTGTGCAAGCGCTTGATGTAACCGGATGGGCGATAGTTTTTTGGCTCTGGCGCAGCAGTAGGTTTTTTTACCAAGCTCTCTATGCCCTGGTCAGTGCTTGGATAATCGTTGTTGTCGAGTTTGTACTGATCTAATGCCTGTTCTAACGCGTGGATGTCGGCTTTGGTTTTTTCGGTTTTGGCGGTGTCCAAATTGTCTAACACGTAGGGGGTAACTATGGTGCCCAACAAACCAATGATCAGGATAACCACCATGATTTCCAGCAAGGTGAAGCCGTATTGCGCTGATTTTTTTGTTGTTAATTGTTGCATTTCTGGTGGCCTCCCAGGGCTAAATGTTAATGTTATTCATTTGCAAAATCGGCAGTAAAATGGCCAGTACTATAGCAAATACTAACAATCCAAAGACTAACATCAAGACAGGTTCTATCAGTTTAGTGGTGATACCAATGGCGTTGTTTAACTCGTTTTCCTGTTGCTGGGCCGCCTGTTCCAGTGCGTTGGCCAGCTTGCCACTGTGCTCGCCGTTGGCGACGATATAGACGGAGATCGGAGGAAATATCTTGGCGTTGGCGAGCATTTTACTCAGCAATTGCCCGGCTTTTACCTGCTCGGTAATGTCCATTAACAAAGAGCGAATCCGCCGGTTGTGCAAAGTGTTGCTGGAGACAACTAAAGCTTCCAACAGCGCCGAACCACCGTTGAGCATGATACTTAAAGTTCCCAGTAAACGAGTGGTTTCCAAGTTGATGATCAAGTAGCCGACCACTGGCAAACTCAAGAAAAAGCTGTGTAGTTTGTAAAGCAGCTGTTCATTTTTAAGCAGATAGTGGCAGGCAATGCCAAGCACGACTGTGCCGATAACTAGCCAAAGCCCATAATCGAGAATAAAATTGGAACAGCTGATCATTATTTTAGTCAGCAGTGGCAGTGTTTGGCCGCTATCGGCAAACTGCTCTACGACTTTGGGCACCACAAACGCCATCAATAACGAGATGATACTAAAGGCCACAATTGTCAGTACTATAGGATAGACAGTGGCTTGCACTACGCTACTGCGCAGTTTTTGGCTGCGCTCAGTGTAGGCTGCAAGCTTTAATAACACTTGGCTGAGCTCTCCTGTGTGCTCCCCTGCCTGTACCAGTGCCTGGAAAACAGGCGAGAATACTTTGGGGTGCTCGCGCATGCCATCGGCCACTGAATAGCCCTCCAGCACTTTGGCTCTGACCTGCTGCAGTGTTATCTGCAGATTTTTGTTACGGGTTTGCGAGGCCGCCACCTGCAGAGACTCCTCCAGGGGGATATTAGATTGCACTAGCGCTGCGAACTGCTGAGTGAACAGGGCGATGTCTTTACTTGGCCCCCGCCGATTGTGGCTTTTTGTACTACTGCTTTTTTGTTGCTGGGCCGTCAGTTCGATGGGCATCAGTTGCTGATCGCGTAGTAACTGCCTGGCACTGCGCTCAGACTCCGCTTCTATGGAGCCACTTTTTTTGCGGCCATTGGCACCAAAGGCCTGATACTCAAAGAATGCCATCGTGAACCGAATCCCTTACTGAGCGCAGCACTTCTGAGGTCGAGGTAATGCCTGAAAGAACTGCCACCCGGCCCTCATCGAGCATGCTGTTGAATTTTCCCTGCATGTGTTGGCGCATTTTTGGCTCGCCCTCACTGGCGTGAATCTGCCGGGTCAGCTCCTGATCAACCACTAACAACTCATACAGGCCCTGGCGTCCTGAATAGCCAGTATGATGGCACTGTATACAGCCTTCAGCGCTGTGTATTTGGCTGTTGGCAGCACTGGCATCACCTAAGGCGAAGGCATCGGCGAGCGATAGCAGATCAGAGCGCTTGCAGTGTTTGCAGAGTTTACGCACTAAGCGCTGCGCCAGAATACCCTTGAGCGAGGAGGCGATTAAATAGGGCTCGACGCCTATGTCCTTGAGGCGGGGGATGGCGCCAAAAGAGGCGTTAGTGTGCAAGGTCGACAGGACTAAGTGACCGGTCAAACTGGCTTGTACGGCTATCTGCGCGGTCTCTGAGTCGCGGATTTCACCGATCATCACTATGTCCGGGTCCTGGCGTAAAATAGCCCGCAGCCCTCTGGCGAAGCTCATCTGCGATTTTTCATTTACCGGGGTTTGGCCTATACCCTCGAGCGCGTACTCAACCGGGTCTTCTATGGTTAATATGTTGCGGCTCTTATTGTTTAAGCCGCTGAGTCCCGCGTATAAAGTGGTGGTTTTACCTGAGCCGGTGGGGCCTGTGACTAAAATAATGCCGTTGGGCTGATTGAGTAGATGAGTAAAATCTTTCAGGCAGTGCTCGGGCATGCCCAAGTGACTTAGATCCAGTTGCACCGCCTGAGTATCCAGTAACCGCAAAACGATGCGCTCACCGTACATAGAGGGAATGGTCGATACCCGCACATCTAATGCCTTGCCCGCCATGCGCAGTGATACCCGACCATCCTGGGGAACGCGTTTCTCGGCGATGTCTAATTTGGCCATCACCTTGATGCGCGAATTAAGCAGTGGTGCGGCTTTGCGGTGCGGAGTCAATACTTCTTTAAGTACCCCATCGACCCTAAATCTTATCGACATGCTGTGTTCATAAGTTTCAATATGGATATCGGAGGCGCTTTGTTGCAGTGCCCTGGCGAATAGCCCATTGATCAGGCGAATGATCGGTGCATCGTCTTGCGCATCCAGCAAGTCGGCATTTTCCGGCATGTTTTCAATCATTTCATCCAGGTCGATAACATCGTTGAGCTCATCAATATTGTGCAGTGTGCTCTCAGCCGCCTGATAACTGATGCTTATATCATCATCCAGTTGCTGCACTTGTTTGCGCTGATAGCTAATTGGCTCGGGACAGCAGCGCTGAATTTCCATAAAGGCATCCAAACTGGTTTGCTCAGAGTAAAATACTTCAGTGGCAACGCTGTTAACGAGTGCCAGCACCGCATTTTTACGGGCAAAGGCAAAGCTGAAAAAAGGACCTGAGTGCATTTAGGGGGCCCTCTGTGCGGGTTTTGGCGTCTGAAAAGATCGCTCAATAATGACGATGTCATGTGCTGCAGGTGCTGGGGGCAATTGTTGCGCAGACTCTTGAAGCTTAGCTTCGCTGCTGCGCAGATCGACCACGGCGGTGCGTTGCTGCCACTCTTGCAAGGCGGTTTTACTGTTTTCATAGAGGCCGTGATTGTTGCTGTTGAGCAGGACTTGCTGGGCGCGCAAAAAATTGTATTTCTGACGGCTCAGGTCGGTGGCGACTTGCTGTGACCTGATGATAGTGGGGCGGATAAAAATCATCAGTGTGCGTTTTTTACGTGTTGAAGTAGTAGAGCTGAACAATTTGCCCAATAGTGGAATATCACCGAGCAGTGGCACTTTGGAAGTTGTATCGACGATATCATCGTTGATCAGGCCACCGAGGGTGATAGTGCCGCCATCGTCAATCAGTACTGTGGTATTGATAATACGTTTGTTGGTGATAATGTCCGAGGCGCGTGCATCTTGTGATATAGAGGAGATCTCTTGCTCTATAGTCAACTGTATGGCATCTCCTTCGTTGATCTGTGGGGTGACTTTAAGTTTGATGCCGATATCTTTACGCACAATAGTACGAAACGGATTGGCGTTACTGGAGCTGGCTGTTGAGCCGGTGATAATAGGTACTTCCTGACCCACCTGAATAGAGGCCTCTTCGTTATCTAAGGTTACTAAGCTGGGGGTCGATAACACGTTGGAATCGCTGTCGCTCTCCAGGGCGTTGATAAAGGCGGCGAAGCTAAAGCCATTAACATTGATTTTTCCCAGCCCTAAAGTGGCGCCGTTGCCAATCATGCTCGGCAAAATACCGCCAGATTTACCCGCTGCATACAGATCGACGATTCCAGCGCTGCTGCCGGATCTGAAGTTGACACTGGAGAGCTGACGGTTTTTGTTGGCAAGCAGCCACTGCACCCCTAACTCTTTGGCTTTGTCTTCTGAGACCTCGGCGATGATCGCTTCGACTAACACTTGTGCTCGGCGAATATCTAGCTGAGTAATTACCGACTCTAAGGTTTTTATGATGTGTGGGCTACCGGACATCACCACAGTGTTAGTCGGCTCGTGAATGTCGATATTAATGTTACTGCTGCGGGTTGACGTGGTGCTGCCCTGGGTCTGGGTTTCCTCTTTGATGATGGTATCGCTGATACCTTTGAGCACTTGCACGACTTCTTTGGCCTTGGCGTATTTTAAGTAGATCACTTTAGTATTGGAGTTGGTCTGTACTTCACTGTCCAGTTGATTGACGATACGACGGATTTTTTCCCGGGTATTATCGTCCGATTTGACAATCAACATGTTAGTGCGCTGGTCGGCGGTGATGATAAAGCCAGTGCCCACTCCCTGTTTGCCGTTGGGTTGCAAGGTTAAGTTCTTGAGGATACGCTCCAGTTCACCGGCAGAGGCGTTGTACAGCGGGATCAACTCTAAGGTTTGGGAATCGGCCCTGTCGACTTTGTCGATAATCTGGGCGATACGACGCACATTGGAGGAGCGGTCGGTAACGAGTATCACGTTGGAGGTCTCGTAGGCGGCTATAATCCCTAAGCGGGGGTCGATCAGCGGCCGTAAAGTGGCTGCCAACTGGTTGGCATTAACGTTTTTTACCTGCACAATGCGGGTGACTATCTGTTCAGAGTTAAGAGCGTCAGCGGCGTTTTGAATACCAGTGCCCTCAAGTTTAGCCCCCTGTGAGGGAATAACTTTTAAAATGCCGCTGCGGGTATCCACCACTGAAAAACCGCTGAGCCCCAGCTGTACCAAAAACACTTCATAGAGCTCATCTTTAGTTAGGCCCACCGGGCTTTGGATATCGACTTTGCCGCGCACTTTGCTGTCGGTGATGATGGTCTTGCCAATCATCTTTGAGATGGTATTTATAAATTCGCGAATTTGTACACCGCGCATATCCAAAGTGTATTGGCCCTGCGGGTTCTTAGTAATAGTGTCGCTGTTAGTGGCACTGAAAATAACACTGCTAAAGCTGAGAAGTACCAGGCTAAAGACTAATCTTCTGTTTAGTTTCATGATTACAGTTTGATATCCATTGTTATTATTGTGCCGCTTCTATTGACGGTCACTTTAAAGCGATTGTTGTTGTTTAATGACTGATAGACGCCAGGTAGTGTAAGACCTGCCACCGCTTTGCCATCCAAATGGGTGACGATATCTCCCGGGCGTATCTTGACGCTTTGCAGCAGGCGTTCATCCGCTCCAGCTGAGATGATATAACCGCGCAGCTGGCCCTGTTCAATGCTGGGACTGATGCGCAGAAATTTGGACAGCGATAAGGGGTTTTTACTAATAGTTTGCCTGGGGTTCGGGCCAATGATAGCTTTGATGTTTGCTGAGTTTAAATCCACTTGGATAAAAGTTACGGCGCTGTTTTTAGGTGACGTTGGCTTGGCAATAAAGCCTTTTTGCGCCAATGTCCTAGTGTTTGATTTAGGCAAGCTAAGACGCTCTGGAGCCCCGTTGTTGTTGATGATCACATAACTGTGTTGAATGCTCTTTAGTTGAACATTTAACGCCTTGCTGTCGACTATGTACTCACCGACAAGATAGGCCCCTTGCACCCCTTTATAGACGATAACAGCGACACTAGGGTCACCGTTGAGCAAGCCGGTTAAGCGGATATTCAAGCGGGTTTTTTGCATTGTCTTGGACGCGGTAGTCTTTTTAACGGCTACGACTTGAGCTTTTAATGGCAGGCCAAAAAGATGATTAACACTAATAGTATTGAGGGCATTGCGGGAGTCCGCAGGGCTGTTTTGTCTCCCGCCAGAGATATTGGCAATGCTCAGCTGCGGCGCGTATGCATTGTCCAGTGCCACTAACTTCCAGCTGAGTTGCGCGGTGGCAATGCCCAGTATTGAGAGTAGCAAGTATAAAAGGGCTGAACTTATCCTTGTTCCCGGCATTTTTACAAGTACCTAGAAATAAAGAATAATATATATGACTAACACAATTTTGCCAAGTTCATTTTTGGTTAAGGTTGTGTTGTGTTAACTAACCGAGGTAGTGAAGCGGATTGCTGGATCTAAGAGTGGCTGTTTTGACTTGTAGGGGTGTGAGTGCAGAGAAGTTCTGCACTGCTGTATAAGCTAAGCTTTAAAGTTACTGAGAGTGTTGACTGTTATCGTAAATGTTCAGGGCGAGGTGATTTTCGCTACTGTCAGTGCCCTCTGTAGCCAGTGATTTGTCGATTTTCTGTGACAGGCGCTGCATAGTATCTTCCATCTGCTCGCGCTGTTGCACCTTATTGGAGAGTAGCTCGTTACTGATATTAAGTGCCGCCATCACTGCTATGCGCTCGTAACCGAGAATTTTACCACCGGCCTGGATTTCTAGCATCTTGCCGTTGAGGTGGTTGGCTGAGGCCAGTAAGTCCTCCTCGTTTTCTGCAGGGCAACCGACCACAAATTCTTTGCCGAGTATTTTGATTGTGACGTTTTTGTTCATGCGGTTTGCTCCAGTGCTTTCAGGCGACTGATCATTTTTTCGA